>NZ_JASCXP010000141.1:0-16290 GCF_030010695.1 Nocardia sp. CC201C | reverse complement strand
GCATCAGCCCAGGGCTTCGATCCAGGACCCCAGCACGGGGTCGGAGGCCAGCGTGGGAAAGTCGATGTGCTCGAATCCGGCGGAGCGCCACCTCTCCACCAGCGACATGATGCGCACCGAATCCAGTCCGGCATCGAGCAGATCGGTCTCGTCGGTGAGCTCGGCGGGGTCCACGCCCAGCGCGGCCGCCACATCGGCGATCACGCGCGCGCGCTCGGCCACGATGGTGTTCTCGTTCGTCATGATCCCTCACTCGTCTCGGTCGTAATCGGCCACGCCGCGCTTCCAGTACCCGGCGATCAGGCTGTCCTTCGGTCCCACCCCCAGCTCGGTGCGCACCCAGCGGCGCAGCGGTTTCAGCACGCCGGCCTCCCCGGCGAGCCAGACGTACACCCGATCCCCGGCAGGCACTTCCACACCCCGGACCGCCTTCTCGAAGGCGTCCCCGGTGCCCGGTTCGGCATCGCCACGGTGCACCCACCGCACCTCGAAGCCGAGCGGGGCGTCGATGTCGATCTCCTCGTCCGGACCGCCCACCTCGATGACGGCCCATCCGGCCGCCTCACGCGGCAGCCACTCCAGCCAGCGAGCGATGGCGGGCAGCGCGGTGATATCGCCCGCCAGCAGGAACTTGTCATAGTTCGTCGGCACCACGACGCCGCCGGGCGGCCCGGCGATATGCATGGGGGTGCCCGGTGTGGCGGCCAGGGCCCAGTCCGAGGCCAAACCGCCGGGGTGGATGGCGAAGTCGATATCGAGTTCCCGGTCCGCGGCGCTGAAGCGGCGCACCGTGTACTCCCGCGACACCGGGCGCGGTTGGCCCCATTCCAGGGACAGGCCGTCCTTCCTCGGCAGCCGCAGCACCCCGTCGTCGTCCGGAAAGACAAGGCGCACATGCTCATCCGGCACATAGCTGTGGAAACCGGCCAGCTCCTCGCCGCCGAAGGTGATGCGCACCAGACCGGCTCCCACCGTGACGGTGCGTTTCACCTCCACCGCGCACAATCCGATCGGATAGCCGACCTTGGCTCCGTGCTCGCCGGACAGCACCTCGGTGATGCGTTCGGCATAGGCGGCACGATCCATGGGCGCTACTCCTTTCCCAACAGGGGCGCGGCGGCCAGGGCCGTGACCGCGCCGAGTACCAGTACGGACAGCCCGTAGACCACGAGAGCGGTTCCGGGCGCGAAGAATTGGCCAACCAACCCGGCCACCATGGAGCCGACGGCGGTGCCGGTGACGGCCTGCACCATGAGCAGGCCGGACACCCGGCCGCGCAACTCCTCGGGGGCCTGCTGCTGGAGCACGGTGTAGCGCAGCACCATGTTCACCGCGCGGGCCAGGCCGAATCCGGCGAGACCGAGGAAGACCACGGCGGCGTGCGGCGCCAGTCCGGCCACGATGACGCCGAGCGGCATGAGTGCCAGCGAGATCAGCAGGGCACGGCCGGGCCGGGCGCTGCGCCCGATCCAGCCGCTGGTGAGCGAGCCCAGCACCGCGCCCGCACCGGGGGCGGCGTAGAGCAGGCCGAGCGTGGTCGTGCCCGCGTCGAGATCGTGTTCGGCCAGGGCGGGCAGCAGCACCAGCGGGCCGCTCACCAGCATGGCGATCAGCCCGGTCAGCAGTGCGGCGCGAATCGCGCGGTGCCGCATCGCGAACCGAATGCCGATGGCCAGCTCCCGCAGCGGGTGCTGGATCTCGCGGGCCGGGGGCGGCTGCGGTCCGATGGCGCGGATCAGGCCGACCGTGGCCACGGTCGCACCGGCCGCAAGGAAGAACGCCAGCCCCACACCGGTTTTCGCGATCAGTAGACCGGCCACGGCGGGGGTGACCATGGTGCCCAGATCGGAGGTCAGCGCGGTGAGGGCACCGGCGGCGGCCACCTTCTCCCGGCCGACCAGCATGGGGACCAGCGCCATCAGCGCCGAGCCGCTGACGCCACCGGCCAGACCGTCCACCACGCCCGCGGCGTAGATGACGGCCAGGAACGGTTCCGGCAGTAGGGCGTTCAGGCCGAGCGCGAGGAACCCGAGTCCCGCCGCGGTGCGCGACCACTGAATGACGTCGCGGCGGTCGTAGCGGTCGGCGATCACCCCGCCCGCCAGACTTCCGGCGAACAGGGCGACCGCGGTGACCGTGGTGACGCCGGCGACCTGCAGCGAGGAGCCGGTCAGCTGGTAGACCTGCACGGGCAGGGCCACCATGAGCAGCCCGATCCCCAGCACCGATACCAGCCGGGCCGCGAAGGCGCAGCGGAACTCCCGGCTGGCGCGCAGGGGCGAGGTATCGATGAGCAGGCCGCCGACGACTGTCACCGGAAGCGCTCCGCGAGCAGGTCGAGGGTGGCCATCACATTGCGGTAGTCGGGGCGCTGGCTGGTGGCGGGCAGATCGTAGACCTGGCCGGACCGGAAGGCCGGGAGGGTGCCCAGCATCGGATCCTGCTTCAGTTCGTCGATGCTGCGGCCGCCGTCGAGCCGCACGACGAACAGCACGGGAGCGTCGACGACGGTGCTGGTCAGCTCGGGGCTGAACGACACCCAGTCGGCGGCCGCGGGTCGGGTCGGGTTGCCCGCCTTGGCCTCCACCTGTTCGTCCATGATGAAGCCGACCTCGGTCAGCAGCGCAGCCAGCGGACCACTGGGTGCGATGACCGAGGGCTTGAGATCCTTGCGCGACTGGAAGACCGACACCGCTCCCTGCGGAACCTTGATGCTGGACTTCACCTCGGCGACCTTGTCGTTGTACGAGCTGATCAGCCCCTCGACCTCGGCCGACCGGTTCACCGCGTCGGCGACCGACTTCAGCTGGTCCTGCCAGTTGGTGAGATCCGAGGGCACCAGCACGGTCGGGGCGATGGCGGTGAGCTTGTCGTAGGCGTCGATGGACTGCTGGCCCGGGTAGCCCTGGCCGCCGCCGATGATCAGATCCGGCTGCTGGGAGGCGATGAACTCCAGGTTGATGTCGTCGCCGGAGGGCAGCACCTCGGTGCCCTGCGCCTTGGCGTCGTCCGCCCAGGCGGCCGGGAACTCACCGGGCTTCAGGGTCACGCCGAGTACGCGCGGGTCGGCGGCCTTGACCTTGGCGCCCAGATCGTAGAGGTATCCGGCGAGCGATCCGTTGACCACGACGATGCGCTGCGGATCGGCGGGCACGCTCACCGCACCGCGATCGGTCCGCACCTCGCGGGTGCCGGATGCGCTCGCATCGTCGGAGGCGGAACTGCTACAGCCCGCCACCACCGCGATCAGCGAGAGCAGGAACAGGGCGACGGCGGCGCGGAGGCGGGCCGTCATTCGGTACAGCGACATGGATGGTGTGTTCTTTCTTTTCTTCTTCTGGGGGAGGGTCATGCGCGGATCGCCGGGTCGGCGTCCAGCAGCGCCGCGACCTCGGTCCAGCCGGTCGGGGACACGATGTCGACATGCGAGTAGGGCAGGCGGCGCACCACCAGCCGCGCGCCGTCGGCCAGCCAGCCGGACAGCTGAGCCTCGGCTCGACCCGGCTGGGTGCCGGTGTCGGCGGCGTAGAGGGCCATGGAGCCGTGGTAGCGCGGCGGCGTGGAACGGGTGACCATACCCAGCAGCGCGGTCGCGGCGGTGCGCACGGCGGCGGCGAGTTCCGGTGCGTCCGAAGGGAGTTCGGGCAGCAGCCGGTCCAGCTCGGCAGGGGTGGTGAGCGCCCGCGCGGCCTGCTCGGCGAGGGTGGCCAGCGGATGCGAATCCACCAGGCCCATATAGGCGAGCGACTCCCCCTCGGCCTCGAGGGCAGCCGCCATGGCGTGCACGATATTGCCGCCCAGCGAATAGCCGAGCAGGCGGTACGGTCCGTGCGGCTGGATGCGGCGGACCGTGGCCAGGTAGTGGCGGGCCAGTTCTTCGAGGGTGTCCGCGTGGAAGTCCCGGTCGCGCAGGGTGGGCAGTTGCAGGCCGATGATCGGCCGGTCCGCCCGCAGCAGCCGGGCCAGCGGCCCGAACTGCCAGGCGGTGCCGCCGACCGGATGCACGCAGAACAGCGGCGCGGCCGAACCCCCGGACCGCAGTTCCAGCACGTGGTCCAGGCGGCCGCCGAACAGCGCGAGACCGTCGGCATGGGCGGCGGCGCTGATCGCCGCACGGTCGCTGCCCACAGTTCCTTCCGGCTCGGCACCACCATCGATGCGCCCGGCTCCATCGGTACCGGGTGTTCCGTTGGTACCGGGTGTTCCGACGGTGCCCGGTGCTCCATCGACAACCCCTGGCCCTTCGGTGCCCCCAGCGCTGATTCCGCGCGCGCTCCCGTCGCTACCGCCCGTCATATATGCATCCGCCAGGCCGCCGGGGCCCGCGGTTCCATTGCCGACCACGCCACGATTCGTGCCCGCTGGGACCGGGGCGGGGTGGGAGACCACGGCGACCGGGACAGGCGGGGTGGCGCGGTCCGAATGGTCCGCGAGACCGCCCGCGGCAGCGGGGCCGAGCACCGCGCCGCGCGCGCCGATGCGCAGGGCGAGGGCACGTGCGGTCGGGGCGGCGAAGATGTCGTCCAAGACGGTGTCCATGCCGGTGCGTCGCAGCCTGCCGGTCAGGCGGACGGCGGTGAGCGAATGACCGCCCGCGGCGAAGAAGTCGTCGTCCACGCCGATATCGGGCGCGGACAGCACCGCCGCCATGGCGGCGCGGATATCGCCGAGCAGCGCTGCCTCCGTGTGCGAATCGGTTGCCTGCGCGACGGCAGCGGCCACCACCGACGCGAGCCCGCCCGCAGGTGGGCACTCCGGCTCCCCGGGGAGCTGGGAGGACGCGGCCGTGTTTCCGCCCGCCGCCGCGGATCGGGCTGTGGCCGAACGACTGCTCGGCACCGTGTGCGGGTCTGCGGGCATCGTTGCGCGGCCGGTGCCGCACGTCGCTGCCTCCGCCGCCGGGCCGGAGTTCTCCACCACGCCGGTACCCGCTGTCGGCGCGGATTCCGAGACCGAGCCGGGGTCGCGCGGCACGGCGGCATCCGCTGTCCGCGCGAGACCCGCCGTGCCCGACAGATCGTTTCGTCCCGGAGACTCATGCTCCGCTGCGCCGACGCCGTTCCGAGCGCGGTCCGCACTCTCGCCCGGCGTTTCGTGGGCTGGTGTCCGGCCGCCGGGGACTCCCGGAGCGGTCGAGTCGGCAAGGTCGGCGTCGTAGCTCGGGACCGGCAGGGCCCTGCGGTCGATCTTCTCGCTGGCGGTGCGGGGGATCCGGTCGAGGGCCACGTAGCCGGCGGGGATCATGTACGCGGGGAGGGTGGTTCGCAGTTCGGTGCGGATCGTGTCGGGGTCGAGATCGGCACCGGCGCGCGGGATGAGGTAGGCCACCAGGCGCTGGTCGCCGGGGGTGTCCTCGCGCAGCAGGACCGCCGCCTGCGCCACGCCGGTGCAGGTCGACAGGGCCGCTTCGATATCGCCGAGTTCGATGCGCTGGCCGCGCAGTTTCACCTGGCTGTCGCCGCGGCCGAGGTAGTCGAGTTCGCCGTTCGGGTTCCACTTCACCAGGTCACCGGTGCGGTACATGCGGGCACCGGGGGCGTAGGGGTCGGCGACGAAGGCGGCGGCGGTCAGGTCGGGGCGGGACAGGTAGCCGCGGGCCAGCTGGGCACCGGTCAGGTAGAGCTCGCCGATGGTTCCGGCCGGGACGGGGAGCAGCCGCTCGTCCAAGACGCGGGCCCCGGATCCCTTGGCGGGCTTGCCGATCGGCACCGATGCGGTATCGGCGTCGGTGGCCTCGTGGTAGGTGATGCACACCGCGGCCTCGGTCGGGCCGTACAGGTTGTGCACCCGTGCGCCGGTCAGTTCCCGTACCCGCCGCGCGGTAGCCGGGGGCAGCGCCTCCCCGCCGGTGATGACGCAGCGCAGATCGGCGCACCCGGCCAGATCGGTCTCCTCGGCGAGCACGGTCAGCATGGAGGTCGTCATCTGCACGACGCTGACCTGCTCGGCGCGCATGAGTTCGGCCTGGTAGTAGGGGTCGCGGTGGCCGTCCGGGCGGGTGAGCACGATCCGCGCGCCGACCAGCAGCGGCAGATACAGCTCCAACAGCGAGGCGTCGAAAATGGGCGGGGTGCGGTACAGCACGGTATCGCCGGGGCCGAAACGCTGCTGCTCCCACAGCCATTCGAAGGTGTTCACAATGGACTCGTGGCTGACTGCCACTCCCTTGGGCACGCCGGTGGAGCCGGAGGTGAACAGCAGGTAGGCGGTATGGGCGGGCCGCAGCGGTGCGATGCGATCGGCATCGCCCAGTTCGGTGTCCGCGAATCCGGCGGTGTCGATATCGTCCAGAGATTCCAGAACCAGCGCCGGAGCGGCGGTGTCGAGTATGCGTTCGCGGCGCTGGGCGGGCTGGTCGGGGTCGACCGGCAGGTAGACGCCGCCGGAGCGCGCGATGGCGTGGGCGGCGACGACCGCGTCGATGGTGCGCGGCATGGTCGACGCCACCACGGTCTCGGGGCCGATACCGCGCGCGATCAGCCAGCGCGCCAGACGATTCGCGCGGGCGTGGAACTCGCCGTGGTCGATCGTGGTGTCCGCGAGCGTCACGGCCGGTGCCGTCGGTGCGACGACGGTCCCCCAGTCCGCGAGCGTGCTGCCCCGCGTTTCCCGCAGAGCCGTCGCGGCGGCCAGCGCCGCCACCGTGGCGGTGGGATCGGTGACCAGAGCGGACAGTACGGCACCGAGGTGCTGGGCCAGGCGTGCCGCCGTCGTATCCGCGACCGCCGCCGGGTCGTGGTGCAGCATCAGACGGAACCGCTCGCCGGGGCGTGCGGTGACCGTGATCGGGAAGTGGGTGAGGCTGTGCACCGCTACGTCCGCGACCCGCACCTCATGGGTGTCGGGTTGGCGCAGGCCCGATTTCGGGAAGTTCTCGAAGACGACGAGGGTGTCGAAGAGTCGTCCGAGCCCGGCAGCGCGTTCGACGGTGGCCAGGCCGAGATAGCCGTGGGCCTGTATGTCGAAGCACGACCGCTGGATCTCACCGAGCTGCGCGGCGAGCGGCCGGTCCGAGTCCAGCCGCACGCGTACCGGCACCGTATTGCTGAACAGCCCAACGGTTCTCTCGACCTCCGGCAGTTCGGCCGGGCGGCCGGAGATGACGGTCCCGAAGACCACATCGGTGCGGCCGACGTACTCGGCGAGCACCATCGCCCATGCGCCCTGTACGAGCGTGCTCATGGTGAGGCCGTGCCGGCGGCCCAACGCTTCCAGGTCGGTGCCCAGGGTCGCGGGTAGGTCGACGTCGCGGCCGACGGCGGGCAAGCGTCGCCCCGCGGGGACACCCACCAGCGTGGGTGCGGGCAACCCGGCCAGGTAGTCGCTCCACCGTTCGACCGCCGTCGCGTTGTCGCGGCCGCCGAGCCAGGCCAGATAGTCACCGTAATACGGTGGGGCGGGCAGATGTCGGTCGTCGCCGTGGTACAGCGCGAGCGTTTCGCGCAGCATGATCGGCACCGACCAGCCGTCGGCGAGCAGATGGTGGGCGATGAGCACCAGTCGGTGCGCGGTATCGGTCAGGCGGATCAGGACGACGCGCAGTAGCGGCGGTTCGGCGATATCGACGGGTTCGGCACCCGCGCGCAACTCCAGTTCGGCGGCGGTCCGCTCGGCGGCCCCGGCCGTGCGGTCGCGCAGGTCCACCACCCGGACGTCGGCCCGCGGCACGGCCGGAACCACCTGGACCGGCTGATCGAAGTCCTCGTAGCGGAAGGCCGCACCCAGATTCGGGTGCCGGGCCAGCATGCGCTGGAAGGCCGTCGCCAGCCGGTCCGGGGCGACCGGACCCTCCAGGTCGAATCGCGCCGTCATGGTGTAGACGTCGGCGTCTCCGTCGCGCAGTGCGTGGAAGAGCAGGCCCTCCTGCAAGGGGGACAGCGGCAGTACGTCGGCGATCTCGCCGTAGCGGGCGGTCAGCTCGTCCAGGCTCGTCCGCGGCAGCGTCAGCCCCCGCGCGGGTCGGCCGGGGAGCGCGGCCTCCCCGACAACCGTTGCGCCGGCGGCGAGTTCGCTCAGCGCCCGGCGGGACAGCAGCTCCTGCGGTGACAGCACGAGCCCGCGCTCACGCAGGCGGCTGCTGACGCTGATGGCGGTGATGCTGTCCCCGCCGACACCGAAGAAGTCCTCGTCCACACTGACGGTGTCGTGACCGAGCGCGGACCCGACCACCTCGCACACCGCGATCTCCGCCGGGGTGGATGGCGGACGGCCGCCGGTGTCGGACGGCGGTTCGGGCAACGCCGCACGGTCGATCTTCCCGTTCACGGTGTGCGGCAGCGCGTCCACCACGACCAGCCGCGACGGCACCATGTGGTCGGGCACCACATCCGCCAGCCGCGAACGCAGTTCGACCGCGTTCGGCGCGGCCCCGGCCGCGACCACGTAGCCGACGAGCGTGGGTCGTCCGGAGATCTCACGAATGTCGGCGGCCGCCGCCCGCACCTCGGGCAGCGCCCCGAGCGCGGCCTCGACCTCCCCCAGTTCCACGCGGTGACCGCGGATCTTGACCTGATTGTCGACGCGGCCGACGTACTCGTAACCACGACCGGGCACCCAGCGCGCCCGGTCGCCGGTGCGGTACATGCGCGCGCCCGGCGGTCCGTAGGGGTCGGCGACGAAGCGGTCCGCCGTCACGTCCGCACGGCCGAGATAGCCGCGCGCGAGCTGCGGTCCGGCCAGATACAACTCGCCCACCCGATGGTCGGCGACCGCCTGGAGGGCATTGTCCAGCAGATGGATTCGCGCTCCCCGAACCGGCGCACCGATAGCCGGAAGCGCGCCGTCCACCGGTGCGCTGAGCGCGTCGACGGTGGCCTCGGTCGGCCCGTACAGATTGACCGCCGTGATCCCCGCGCGCTGCACGGCCCGCCACAGCTCCGGCGGGCACGCCTCCCCGCCGAGCGCCAGCAGTCGCGGCCCGATATCGGCCAACCCGTGCTCCAACAGCGCCGCCGCGAAGGTGGGCGTTCCGTCCACGACGTCGATCCCGTCCCGCGCGAAGGCCGCGACCAGTGCGCCGGGATCACGCCGAATCTCACTGTCGTACAGGTGGATACGGTGGCCGTCGAGCAGCCACAGCAACGGATCGAGCGCGGCGTCGAAGGCGAACGACGTCGTATGCGCCACGGCCAGCGGCCGTCCCGCGCGCTCGGCCGTCTCGGCGTACATCCCGGCCCGATGCGCGGCCAGCAGCGCCGCCAACGCCCCATGCTCCACCAGCACGCCCTTGGGCCGCCCGGTCGACCCGGACGTGTAGATCAGGTACGCGCCGTGTCCCGCGTCCGGACCGCCGCTGGGCGACGACGGCTTCCGTGCGCCTGCCCCCGCGCCGACGGCGAGAGCCGACACCGTGCCGTCCTCGGCCGGGGCGACGACGCGTGGAGCGGACCCGGGTGCAGATGCGACCGCCGCCAACGCTCGCGAATCCGCGACCGCCGCCGCGGTGGAGCCCGTACCGCGATCAGCACCCGCACCCACGGTCTCGGGTACGGTCGACTCGGTCCCGGAGGAGCGGTCACTGACCATCCAGGTCGACCCGATCCGGGAGGAGGGGTCCCCCGTCTGCCGGGTCAGCGGTTCGGGGCCGACCCCCGCACCGTCCACATCGTCGGTATCGAATGGAGCGCCCGAGCACCGGTCGAGTTCGTCGTGGAATCCCACGGCGTCGATGTCCACATAACGGCTCGGTGTTCGTCCGTGCTCCGGACACCCTGCACCGGACCCGACGGCTTTCGGGTCGCGAGCGTCGTCCTCGGCCGCTAGCCGGGCCGCCAGGTCGCCCGCGCTGAGCACCAATTCGGGGTCGGCGTCGTCGATGACGGCGCGCAGGCGCGGGAGGGGATGTTCGGGGTCCAGGGGCAGGAAGACGCCGCCCGCACGCCACACCGCGAACATGGCCACCACCAGGTTCGGCGTGCGGGGCAGGGCGATGCCGACCACGGATTCCGGGCCCACTCCCCGGCCGCGCAGCCAGCGGGCGAGGCGGTTCACCCGGATGCCGAATTCGGCTGCTGTCCAAGGGTTCTCATGCGGTTGTCCGCTGCCCGCCGCGAGTACGACGGTGTCGGGTCGCTCGGCCACCAGACGCTCCAGGGCGTCCGGCACCAGTTCGGCGCTGTCGGTCGCCGCCGCGCCGGACCGGGCGGCCAGCAGCCGGGCGCGCTCCGCCCGCGCGATGAGTTCCAGCGCCCCGACCGCGGGTTTGCCACCGCCGGTGAAGGCGTCGATCACCCGAACCAAGCCGTCGATGCGCCGCCGCACATCCTCCGGATCATTGGTGCGCGCATCGGGTTCGAAGCCGAGCAGCACCGTGCCGTCGGGCAGCGGGGTGACGGTCAGGCCGAGGTCCTCCGGCGGCCCGCCGGCCACATTGCGCAGGACGCCGCGCGCACCGTCGAAGTCCAGTGCGAAGTCGAAGACCTTGAGGTTGATGCCGACGCCGTGCAGCAGCTCGCCCGCACCGTAACCGTGGAAGTCGCGGGCCAGATCGTCGCCGCTGTAGCGCTGGTGCGCCCGCACCGCACGCAACGCCTCGGCCACGCGCGGCCCGAGATCGCTCAGGCGGTCGTCGGCGCGCACGGGCAGGCGCAGCGGCAGCACGTTCACGGCCATAGCCGGGGTCGTCAGGGCGGCCCGGCCGACTCGGCCCATGAGCAGCATGGAGATCACCACATCGGAGGTGCCGAGCTGCCGGTTCAGGAAGGCCGCGTAGCTCGCCACCAGTACATCCGCCCAGGTGATGCCGTAGTTCTCCGCGCATTCACGCAGCCGGGCCAGCGTTTCGGCCGACAGCACGGCCTCGGCGCGCAGGGTGCGCTCCACCGCTCCGCCCACGTGACGACCGCGGCCGTCGAGATCGGGCCACGGGGTGAGCTGATCGCGCCAGAACCGGCGGTCGAGTTCGAATTGCGCACCGGCGCGGTACTCCCGCTCCTCCGCCACCAGCGCGGCGATGGTGCCGAAAGTGGGCTTGGGCGCGGGCTTTCCGCGCCGCAGCGCGGTGTAGTGCGCGGCCACCCGACGCGAGAGCAGGGCCGCGCTGTAACCGTCCACGATGAGGTGGTGGTAAAGCTGCACGCACCACACCTGGCAGTCGGTGACCCGGATGAGCGTGTAGTTGTACAGCTGCCGGTCCACCATGGCGCGGCAGTCCTCGGCGGCGCGCTGCCGTTCGAGGGCCACCGCCTCGTGGGCCAGCGCCACGGGTTCGGCGGCGGCGCGCAGGTCGATGGTCGGCCGCAGCACGGCCTCGGCATCGGTGACGAACTGCCGTGGCCCCTCGGCGGTTTCCCGGAAGCGCAACCGCATGTTCTCGGCC
This sequence comes from Nocardia sp. CC201C, assembly GCF_030010695.1. NCBI lineage: Bacteria > Bacillati > Actinomycetota > Actinomycetes > Mycobacteriales > Nocardiaceae > Nocardia > Nocardia sp. CC201C. The sequence goes on along the minus strand of NZ_JASCXP010000141.1, from coordinate 4,973 downwards.
TCGGCCACGGTGCGACGGATGGCCTCGGCGAGCAGTTCGACATCGACGGGAGCGTCGCCGGTGATCTCCAGCACCTCGCCGACCAGGTAGCGGTCCGAGTCGGGATCGAAGCGCTGAGCGTTCCAGATGCCCAGCTGCGGTCCGGTCAGCGGCAGTCCGAGAGAGGTTCTCGCATCGTTCCGCTCCACCGACACCACGGCAACTCCCTTCATCAGCAACAACATTCGGCCCGCACCACCCCTGCGGACGTCCCACCAAAAGACAACTGAAGTAGGTTAGACTAACTTAAGTTGGAGTGGGGAAGCTTCGTCTCGACGCACCCCGACCGGCGGTCGTCAACCGATTCGGGCCGCGTCGCGCGCCAGTGGAACGACCAGCGGCGCACCGGTTTCCGGATCGTCGATCACCCGGCAGCCGAGCGAGAAGACCTCCCGCACCAGCTCCGCCGTGACGATCTCACCGGGCGGTCCGGCGGCGACCACGCGCCCGTCCCGCATGGCGATGAGGTGATCGGCGTAGCGGAAGGCGTGGTTCAGGTCGTGCAGCACCGCCACCACAGTGCGACCGGATTCCCGATTCAGCGCCCGGCACAGATCCAGCAGGTGAATCTGGTGGGCGATATCCAGGTAGGTGGTGGGTTCGTCCAGCAGGATCACCGGCGTGTCCTGCGCCAGCACCATGGCGATCCACACCCGCTGCCGCTGCCCGCCGGACAGTTCGTCCACCGGGCGCGCGGACAGTTCGGTCACGCCGGTGGCGGCCATGGCGGCGGCGACGGCCTCGGCGTCGGCTCGCGACCACTGCCGCAGCAGCGACTGATGCGGATAGCGGCCACGTGCCACCAGATCCGCCACTCGGATGCCGTCGGGCGCGGTGGAGGTCTGCGGCAGCAGGCCGATGCGCCGCGCCACCTCTTTGGCCGGATACGACGCGATCGCCTTGCCGTCCAACAGCACCGCGCCGTCCTCGGGCTTCAGCAGCCGGGCCAGCGCCCGCAGCAGCGTGGACTTACCGCAGGCGTTGGGGCCGATGATGACGGTGAACGTCCCATCCGGAATATCCACCGAGAGCCCGTCACTGATCACGCGGCCGCCGTAGCCGAGCCGAACCCGGTCCGCGCGCAGCCGCGCCGCGGCGGCGGCTGATTCCCCAGCGGTATCGGCGGTTTCGTTCATCGTCGCTTCCTCTAGTTCCGTCGCGCCTCGGCCACCAGCAGATAGGCCAGGTACAGTCCGCCGATCGAGACGGTGACGACGCCGACCGGAAGCGTGGTGGGGGCGAAGGCACGCTGGGCGATCCAGTCGCAGGCGACCAGCAGCAGCGCACCCATGGCGGCGGCCGGGGCGAGCGCGGTGGACGGGGTGCGCGCCAGGCGGCGACCCAGTTGCGGCGCGGCCAGGGCCACGAAGGCGATCGGTCCGGCGACGGCGGTGGCGGTCGCGGTGAGCGCCACGCTCAGCACGATCAGCAGCATGCGGGCCCGGCCCACTCGAATCCCGAAGGCGTGGGCCAGATCATCGCCCAGTTCCAGCGTGCGCAGCCGGGGCTCGGCCGGAAACACGGCGACGGTCAGGACTGCCAGGATGGCCAGTGCCGGACCGACCTGGGGCCAGGACAGGCCGTTCAGGGAACCCGCGCCCCAGGCGGCGGCCGACATGGCCGCGTGCAGATCGGCCCGCAGGATCAGCCAGGTGTTGACCGAGGCCAGCATGGCGCTCACGCCGATGCCCACGATGATCAGCCGGAAGCCGCTGACATGATGGCGGAAGGCCAGCAGTTGAATGGCCAGCGCCGCACCGAGACCGCCGAGCAACGCACCGGCCGCGGTCTGGAAGCTGCCGCCGCCCAGGGTGAGCATGACGATCAGCGCACCGGTGTAGGCCCCGGTGTTGAATCCCACGATATCCGGACTGCCCAGCGGATTCCGGGTCACCGATTGCAGGATCGCGCCGCTCACGCCCAAGGCCGCGCCGAGCGCCAGCGCGAGCAGCACCCGTGGGAATCGCCACTCCCACACCACGAGTCGGTCGAAGCGGTTGTCACCGACGAACAGGGCGCGCACCACCCGATCCGGTGGAATGGCGTAATCGCCCGTGCCCAGGGCCAGTACGGCCACACCCAGCGCCACGGCCAGCAGCACCGCGCACACCACGACGGTGCGCAGCCCCATCCGGACGCTGCGGCCGCGGGCGCGCACCACCAGGGTGGTGCGGCCGAAGTCGATCGCCGTGCTCATGCCGCACCCGCCCGGGCGCGACGGGCCAGCCAGATGAGCACCGGTGCGCCGAGGAAGGCGGTCACCAGACCCGCCGGGACCTCGTCACCGGGAATGAGGATGCGGCCCAGTACATCCGCGCCCAGCACCAGGGTCGGCGCGAGCAGCAGCGAGTAGGCGATGATCCATCGCTGGTCGGGGCCCACGATCCAGCGCGCGATGTGCGGGACCGCCAGGCCGATGAAGGTGATGGGACCGACGGCGGCTGTCGCGGTGCCGCACAGCAGGGTCAGGGCCGCGGCGGTGAGCAGCCGGGTGCGGGTGACGCGCACGCCCAGTGAATGGGCCAGATCGTCGCCGAGGGCGACGGCATTGAGCGACCGGGCGGCGGTGACGGCGGCCACCAGTCCGACGGCGATGAAGGGCGCGGCACCGGCGATGATGTCGTAGCCTCGCCCGGTCAGCGATCCGGAATCCCACTGGCGCATCTCGTCGAAAGCCTTGGCGTTCAGCAGGATCAGTCCCTTGGTCAGGCCGGTCAGCACCGCGGTGACCGCCACGCCCGCCAGGGTCAGGCGCACCGGATCCGCCCCCTGCCTGCCCGCGGTGCCCAGGCGGTACACCACCAGCGCGATGAGCGCGGCACCGATGAAGCCGAACCACACGTAGGAGGCGAGCTCGGTGACACCGAGGAAGGCGACCGCGACGGTGATCGCGAAGGCGGCCCCGGCATTGATGCCCAGCAGCCCCGGATCGGCGAGCGGATTGCGGGTGAGTCCCTGCATCAGGCAGCCCGCGACGCCGAGCGCGACGCCCGCCAACAGCCCGAGCAGGGTGCGCGGCAGCCGGTACTCGGTGACGATCAGCCGGTCCGGAGAGTCGCCGCCGTGCCACAGGGCTGCCCAGACTTCGCCCACGGCAATGGCTTTCGCTCCGACGAGCAGGCTGAACAGGCAGACGAGCGCTAGCACCGCACCCGCCGCGAGCCAACCCCGCCAGTGCCGGGTGGGCGCGGCGACGATTGCCGGAGCATCGCTGGCCGTGCTGAGGCTTTCTCGCGGTCTGTCCATCGGGGCTTTCTCATCAGCGCGTCAGTGCAGGTCACGCGGCACGTCAACGACTCCGGTCACATCAAGCGAGGTTAGCCTAACCTACAAACCGGGGGATTTGTCCAGCCGCGCCAATGCCGGGGAGCAGCACGGCCAATACCCTCCTTCTTAGCGAACTCATTTGCCCACCAGGCATTTTCGCCACAGCACTGTGATACATCCCATATTTTTACACCGTACGAGCCCTATTCCCGGTCCTGGTGGTGGTAGTCCTTCCCACTGCTAGACGCGAGTCGGTTCCCGGTCGCTGCGAGTTGTCCGAGAACGCGATTCGATTCACCCACCTGATGAGGAAATCCCACGATGCGAAAACTCCTTGCTGCCTCCGCGCTGGCAACCGCCGCCCTCGGGCTGGCCAGCGGTACGGCGACCGCCGACACCTTCGTCCCGCTGCCGGACGGTGAGACGGTCGGACCCGGCGTGACCATCAAGCGGGTCGCGGAGAGCGCCCTGATCTCGCCGTCCATGGCTGCCAACGGCGCCGGACGCGTGGCCTGGGTGAGCGGCACCGTACTCGCCGACGTAACCGAAACCCCGAAGGGCGACCCCAAGCCCTTTGTCGGCGGCAGCGGTGCGCCGGGTACCAACAACTCCTCGACGCACGGCTCCTCGCGCATCAACACCGGCTACATCATCGGCTGCCAGGTCAGCATCGCCGACAACGCCATCTCCGCCGGCGTCTCCGGCGGCATCACCACCACCGGCATGAACGCCGGTGGCTCCATCTCGGTGAAGATCGGCCCCGGCGAGGTCAAGTTCGTCGGCGTCGAGGGCTTCGACATCGTCGAGGCGGGCCAGTACCACGTCAGCTACAAGGATGTGGAACTCCAGATCCAGGGCTGCGCCGGATACGCACAGGCGCGCGCCTACACCGTGGTCGAGATCATCGGCACCAACTACTCGAAGACCACCCTCTACGGGGCTCCGTTCAGCATCGGCTGACACCGGCCGTCTTCGTCGATCCCCCTCGTGCTGAACAGCATTCACGCTCCGAAAGAGACATCATCATGACCATCCTGAAGAAAGCCGCCGCCCGCCTGGCCGGTGTCGCGGCGACCGCCACCGTCGCGCTGGGCCTGTTCTCCCCGGGTGCCGCGCACGCCGACACCTTCATTCCGCTGCCCGGCGGTGAGATCACCCAGACGCTGCCCGACGGCACCGCCGTCACCATCCGGCTGGTGAACGAGTCGGTCAATATCAACCCGTCCATGGGTGCCACTCCGCTGCACCGCAATGTGTGGGCGTCCGGCCGGGCCGAGGTGGAGATCCACGGCGAGCACAAGTACTCGAAGATCTACCCCGGCTACGTGGTCGGCTGCCAGGTCGACATCAGCGGCGGCAACGGCACCGGTGGCGCGAACGCCGCCACCACCTGGGAAGGCAAGGGCAGCGGCGGGGTCAGCACCGGCGGCAACCTGACGCTGGGCCCCGGCCAGGCGTCCACCTTCTGGCTGCTCGACCTCGAGGGTCCGGATGCCTACGGTGAGAAGAGCTACCTGCGCGGCTTCAAGTTCACCGAGCAGCAGGCGTCGGTGAACTGGAAGGACTCCACGCTCGGCCTGTCCGGCTGCGCCGGATACGCCCAGGCCCGCGCCTTCGTCGGCGTCGAGGTGACCACCAAGTTCGGCCGTTCCGAGCTGCGCCTGTGG
>NZ_JASCXP010000140.1:0-16455 GCF_030010695.1 Nocardia sp. CC201C | reverse complement strand
GCTGTCGGAGATCGAGAAGGCCACGGACAAAACCGATCTCGCGCGGATCGCCGGTAAGCTCACCACATTCGGCGCACCCGGGCCGATCGGCGTCCGCATCCAGCCCGATCGCAAGGATCCGAGTCGGCACCGGGCCTACCTCGTACAGTCCGGACTCGGCATGCCGGACCGATCCTTCTACCTCGACGTCGAATACGACGCCCAGCGCGGCGCGTACCGCACCTGTCTCGAACGCATCGCCACCGCGGCGGGTATGGCGGCCCCGGCCGAGATCGCCGCTCGCACCCTCGCGTTGGAGACCGAGATCGCCCGCGGCCATGTGGAACTGGTGGAGCTCATCGCGTCGCTGTCCTCCTACCAGCCGTATGCGTGGCGGCAATTGCCGGAACTGGCACCGGGATTCGACTGGGACGCCTGGCTGGCCGGAGTGACCGACGCTCCGGCGGCGTTCGACACGATCGTGGCCGATCAGCCCGGTCACCTCACCGCGATGGCTCGCCTCTGGGCCGCTACCGATCCGGCCACGCTGCGCGACTACCTGCGGCTGCTGGTCGTCACCCGCTACGCGCCCACGCTGTCCACCCCGTTCACCGAGGCCCACTTCGAGTTCTTCGACCGCACTCTGGAAGGCACCCGGCAACCTCGCCAGCCGTGGCGAACCGCTCTGCGAGTGATCCGGGAACGGCTCGGTGACGCCCTCGGCCGCCGGTACGCCGAACGGTATTTCCCGGCCGAATCCCGCGCACTCGTCGAGGAGTTGGTCACCGACCTGCTCAGCGCCTACCGCACCGCGTTGTCGGAGACCACGTGGATGTCCGAGGGCACCCGCAGGGAGGCGCTCGCCAAGGTGGACCGGGTCGTCCCGCTGGTGGGCTACCCGGAGAACTGGCGCGACTACAGTGGCCTCGACTTCCCCGACGGCTCGCTGATCGCTGCCCTGCGCGCCGCCGACGCCTTCGAATTCCGCTGGCAGCTGGCCAAACTCGGCCGACCGGTGGATCGTGCCGAATGGAGTATGCTGACCCCCTCCGACGTGAACGCCAGTTACAGCTGGGAACTGAACCACATCTGCCTCCCGGCGGCCATCCTGCAGCCCCCGTTCTTCGACCCGGACGCCGACGCGGCGGTGAACTACGGCGGCATCGGCATGGTGATCGCCCACGAGATGGGTCACGGATTCGACAGCGGCGGCTCGAAATTCGACGCCGGCGGCAGTCTGCGCGACTGGTGGACCGCGGCGGACAAGGCCGCGTTCGAGGCCAAGACCCGGCTGGTGATCGAGCAGTACGATCCGCTGGTTCCGGCGGGGCTCGCCCCGGAACACCATGTCGACGGGGCGCTCACCGTCATCGAGAATCTGGCCGATCTGCGCGGTATGGCCACGGCGCTGGCCGCCTTCCGACTGGCCGAACGGCGGCGCGGCAATGCGACCCCAGACTACCGTCCGGTCTTTCTCGCCTACGCCCGCATGTGGCGGGCGGCGGCGAGCCCGGAGTACACGGCCACCATGCTCGCCCTCGACTCGCACTCACCCGCCGAATTCCGGGTGAACCAGGTGGTTCGCAATATGCCGGAGTTCTACACCGCGTTCGAGGTGCGGTCGTCGGATCGACTGTATCTGGCGGAGTCGACGCGGGTCGCCATGTGACACTCCGCGGGTGATTGGCCGACCGTGTCGCAGGGGTGGGGGAGAATCGGCACATCACCGCCCGTCGAAAGGATCGTCCGTGCGCAGCCACCCGCCGAGTCCCACCCGCCGCACCCGCGAGTCGGAGGCGTAGGCGACGGTGGCGGTGTTCGACGCGCAGGCGCTCATCGATTCGGGCCGGCGCCGCATCTGCGAAGGATGCGGTTTCCTGGTCGGGACGGATACGCCCCGCTGTCCGCGCTGTGGGCATACGGCCGCCGCCCCGCCGACGTCGGACCAGCCGACGACACCGACCCGGTCGACGACCAGGACCCAGCCGAGGACGAGCGCCCAGCCGACGGGATCGGCCAGCCGGGTGCCCCGCCAGCGTTCCACGGCCGCGCGCAAGCGGGCGGCCCGGTTCGACGCCGCCGTCGGGGACGGCGAAGTCACCGAGTACGGGCTCGGCGGTATGGCCGGGGTGCCGGACCGCACCATATGGATCGTCTCCCACGGTGTTCCGAAGACCCAGGGCTCCATGGTCGCGATCGGCCCCGGTCAGCTCCGGGCCGCCGACAAGGATATGTACGTCTGGCGCGACACCATCGCCGCGGACGCCCTGCTCCGAGTGGGTATCCGCTGGCGGCCCATCGACGCACCGGTCCATATCGACGTGTGCTTCACCCTGCCGTTCCCGCAGCGCTTCGAGGACCAGTCGGAGCGGATCGCCGGACTCGACCCCGAGTGCCCGCCCCGCATCCCCGCCATGCAGACTCCCGACCGCGACAAACTGCTGCGCGCGGTGCAGGACGCGCTCTCCCTGCCGAATCCGGGCAATCGCAGCGAGGCCGAATCCCAGGGCATGGCCAGCCGCTTCAAACTGGTCACCGACGATTCCCGCTTCGTCTACGGCTCGGAGGCGAAAACCTATCCGCGCCCGGGACATACGCATTCATGGGCGCTGGACCGGCCGGGCGCCGTGATCCGGCTGTCCATGATCGACGCCGATGTCGACCCCATGCCCCGGCCCACCCTGCGCGATCCCGGCGCGCTCCCGCCTCGGGTGGCGGCGCTGCACGAGGAGGTCGTGCGCCGCAATCGCCTGTCGAGCCTGGGCGGTTGACCCGGCTACGGGTTGTCGCGGGTCTGCGCTCACCGACCTGATCGAGTCTCAGCGCGGCAGCCACGAGGACGAGCTGCCGCCGGGCACGGACGACCGCTACCAGCCGGGTCGCAGGTGGCTACGTCGGCAGGGGGTCCGGATCTGGCGAGATCGATTCCACCCGATCGCATTCCGCGCGGCGTAGCGGATCGTTCTCGACGCGCTACCTCCTTCTGGGAAACGTAGTATCCTCGTGCGAAACAATAGCCCGGAGGGCGAGATGGCAGGCCGGGTCCCGTGGTCACGGACGCGTGCCGTGACGCCAGCACAGCCAGGAATCGGAATCACTTGTTCAACAGAGATATTCGGCGATTCGCCTGGACGGGGCGGTCCTCCCAACGGCGACACCGGCCACCTTTTCGGGCAGCAGCCGATCCCATGGCCGAAACCGTGTCCCCGGTGGACGCTGCTCCCGTCCCGAACGGCTCCATCGACATCGTCGTATCCGCCGGCCGTCCGTCCCGCATCGTCGATCTGACGAAATCCGCGCCACTGGGATGGTGGCCCGCCATCGCCGTCGGGCTCGTCGCGTTCATCGATCGGTTCGAGATAAATCTGATCGCCGGGGCGCTGCCCGCGATCCAGGCCCACTTCGGGTTCGGTGACACCGCCGCCGGAGCGATACCGACCGCCGCGAGCATCGCGGGCGCCGTGCTCCTGTTGCCCGCTGGGCGACTCGCCGACCGTGCGCCGCGCGTCGCCACCATATCGATCGTCGTCCTCGTGTGGTCGCTGTGTTCCGTCCTGAGCGGCCTGGCGACCACATTCGTACTGTTCTTCCTCGTGCGCGTGCTGATCGGCGCCGCCGGACAGCTCTACAACCCGCCCGCGTCCAGCCTGCTCGCCGACTACTATCCGGCTCGCAGCCGCGGCAAGGCGTACGGGTTCGAGCGCGCTGGCTACTACCTGGGCCTGCCGACCGGCGTCATCCTCGGCGGGGTGCTGGCCGAGGCCCTCGGGTGGCGCATGGTGTTCTTCGTTGCCGCCCTGCCCGGCCTGGTGGTCGCGGCGTTGGTGCTGACCGTCCGGGAACCGTTGCGGGGCTTGGGGGATCGCCTCGACCAGTGTCGCATCGGCGAGTCTGTGACAGCCGGCACGCCCACGCCTTCGGTCTCGCTGCTCCGGGAAGCGCGGGAACTGCTGAGCATCAGGACGCTGGCCGGAGTGATCATCGGCCAAGCCCTGCTCTCGCTCGGAATCGGGGGTGTGTTCTATTGGCTCCCGACACTGCTCGAGCGTACCGAGGGCCTCGGCTACGACACCGCTTCCGGGCTCGCGGGAGCGATCGGCGGTACCGGCATTGTCGTGGGCATCATCGCGGGCAGCAGATTCGGTGACCGCGCCCATGCCGTCCGGCCCGGCCGACGGATCACCGTCGCCACCGTTTTCCTGCTGACCGGCGCCTTCGCCCTCGCGGGCGCTCTACTCACGCCCGGTGTTCCGGCGCGTGCCACCCTGATCGCTCTGGCCTGCGGCGGATTCGCCGGTGCGATCCCCAATCTCACCGCGGTCTCGGCCGATGTGGTCCCCGCCGTCCGCCGTGGCCTGGGATTCGCCCTGCTCACCTTTCTCGTCACCCTCGGTGGCGCACTCGGCCCATTCTTCGTCGGCCTGACCTCCGATCTGGTGAGCGCCGCCGGCTACGGCGGCGAACCGCTCGTCCCCGCCATGCTGGTCCTGGTACCAGCGATCTTCATGTCCGTGCTGGCCCTGCTGCGGATCGGCGACCGCTACGAGCTCGACGCACGCGCCGCCGGTTGAGCAGCCGTCGGTGACCGCGTCCGCGATGCCGACGTCTGCCATGGCCCTCACCAGCAAGCTGGCTTCCATGTACCCGTCGAGTGGCGTTCCGATCGCGCGATACGACCGGTGGCCGGCCCTCGACGCCATCACCGAGTTCGAGGTTGTTCACCACACTCACGATGGTCACCAGGTCAGGCTCATTCCGCTCAATCCGGCGTACCGTTCCTGTCCTCGACCGCCAATGGCTGAGCAGCGGCTATACGAGCTGAAACGGGTCCTTCGGGGCGAGCGCGCGTAGTCGCGGCCCGGGCGGAGACCGGCATGCCTCCTCTGCCGCTCCGCCCGGGCCTGTCCGGCCAGCACGATATGCGGATGCCGGTACTACCCAGCATCGCTGCTATTGCGGCGAAACCCTGTTACCGCCAAGACGATTCGACGCACTCTGTCAGTACCATAACCGTGTGTCCGGCGGGCGGGGTCGTGGAGGCGGGAATCGAACCCGCGCCCGTCCACTTGCTGGTGGGTGTTCTACCAATTGAACTACTCCACGGACAGAAGCAGGATATCGCCGAGTGGTATTGTGCGACAACAGAGTTGCGGGGGATCAGGCGATGTGGAGCACCGCGTCCGTGCCTTCCAGGATGGACTGATCGAGGGGGAAGTAGCCCTGCGGTTGGGTGACGTCGGTGCGGACGCGGGCGGAGGGGAGGTCGCGGGTGGGTAGGAGGCCCCAGGTGGGGAAGCGGTGCTGGAGGAAGCCCTCGAAGGTGTCGGCCGCGGGCTCGTTCAGTTCGATGGCGTCGCTGTGGCCCAGGCTGCCCGCGATGAAGGTGTAGCGGTCGCCGAGGAACTGGGCGGCGATGGCACCGGTGGGGAACCAGGTGACATCCAGTTCGCCCATGGGCATATGCGTCTGCGTGCGCTGCAGGTGACTGTTGTGGGCGAAGACCAGGGTGGGGCCGCGATCGGCTTCGATATCGCGGATCTCGAGCAGGTTCCGCGCCATGAGTACGTCCCGGGTGCTGCTGAGCAGGGAGATCCGGGCCTCGGGCTGGAGTGGGCGGGCGGCTTGGCGGTGGTAGCGGAGCAGTCCTAGCGCGGCGGTGAGGTGGGCTCGGGCGCGCAGCCACCGGGCGCGTGAGGTTTTCGCGATCAGTCCGGGGGAGCGGCCGTACAACTGGCTGAGCATATCGTCACCGATCGCCGCCAGCTGCTGCGCCTCGGCCGTCGCGCCCGGCGATACCGTCGGATCCAAGACCGCCTCCGTGCGGCTCCACCGTTCGTCCTCGCCGAGCAGATCCGCCAGCTCCAGATCGAGTTCCAGGTAGTCCCGGGCGAACTCGAGGTAGCGGCGGGGGCTGGGGGCGCTCATGGTTTCGAGCGGAGCGTCGATGCCGTGGAAGGCCACCCGCTGCTCGGGTGGTCGACCCTCGTTGTACTGGCGCAGCCAGACGACCAACTCGCGATTGGCCTCCAGCTCGCCGAAGCCGTGCGAGATGCCCTCGCGCAGCACCGTATCGAGATCGCCGATGCCCTCCTGGACGAAGTCGTCCACGGCGAAACCGGCGACCCGATCGGATTCCAGTGCGACGGAGCGGAAGCCGCACTCCACCAGTCGGGCGAACAGGTCGTTGCGCAGCCGCGCGAAGGCGGGTTCGAAATGCGTGGGTTCACCCAGGCCCACGAGTTCACATGACGGGGTGAGGAAGTCTCGAATGTCCTGGCTCATGTATTTCGATCGTATCGGTGAAACCTCGGTGGAAACTTGCCCAACGGTTACCCCGTATTCAGCAGGTAAACTCTCAAATCGATGGTCACTCTGCGCCCCGCTGATCTCGCGCGTGAGCACGGCATCTCGACCCAGGCCGTCCGCAACTACGAGCGGGACGGGTTCCTGCCGCCCGCGCGGCGCACTCCCAGCGGCTATCGGGTCTACACCGAGACGCACGCGGCGGCGTTGCGCACCTACCTGGCGCTGATTCCCGCCTTCGGGCACGCGGCGAGCGGGCGAATCATGAACGCGATTCACGACGGCGCGCTCGACGACGCGCTGACGGTCATCGACCGCGGCCACGGACAGTTGCGGCGCGACCGCGAGACGCTGGTGTCGGTGCGGGCGGCGGTCGAGCAACTCACCGCGGCGCCGCGCGAGGCCACGGGGCGGACCGGCACCCGGACCATCGGCGAGCTGGCCCGACTGCTCGGACTCACCCCGGCGACCCTGCGCACCTGGGAGGAGGCGGGCATTCTGGCTCCGGATCGCGAACCGGTCACCGACTATCGGCTGTACCGCCCGGCCGATGTACGCGATGCCGAACTGGCCCATCTGCTCCGGCGCGGCGGATACCCGCTGGCGTCCATCGCGACGGTGGTCCAGCAGATTCGCGCGGCGGGCGGCACGGACCGGCTGGCCGCGGCCCTGGCAGGGTGGCAGCGGCAGCTCACCGCGCGCGGCGTCGCCATGCTCGAGGCGGCCGGGCAGCTCGGAAGCTATCTCCGTACCTCGGGCATCGATACCGGGCCGCACGGCTGAGCGAGGCGGTTACGGTACCAGGGTGATTCGTCGACACCTCCCGTACGGCAGGCGGGCCGCCGCCCTGATCGCCGCGTTCGTCGCGCTAGCCGGAATCGGACTCGTGACGCCCACCGCCGCGGCGGGCGATCCGGTCATGGACTCGCGACAGCTGCTGGCCGATCCGGTCGCGCCGAACGGTTCGCGAATCATGAAGGTGACCTTCACCGACGACCGCACGCTCCGACTGTTCGTGTACTCGGCCGCGATGGAGCAATACTTCCCGGTCGATGTGCGGCGCCCCGCCGACGCCTCGGTGCCGCGACCGACCCTGTATCTGCTCAATGGCGCCGACGGCGGTGAGGGTACGGCGAATTGGCAGACCAAAACCGATATCGTCACCGGCTTCCTCGCCGACAAGAACGTGAACGTGGTGCAGCCGATCGGCGGTGCGTTCACCTACTACACCGACTGGATCGCACCCGACCCGGAGCGCGGAAAGATCAAGTGGCGCACCTTCCTCACCGAGGAGCTGCCCCCGCTCATCGATGCCGCACTGGGCACCAACGGCGTCAATGCCGTTGCCGGACTGTCGACTTCGGGTACCGCCGTGCTCAATCTGCCCATCCACAAGCCCGGCCTGTACCGCGCGGTCGCCGCCTATTCCGGCTGCGCGCAGTCCGCCGACCCGGTCGGACGCGAGTTCGTCAAGCTGGCCGTGGAGGTCTGGGGCGGCGGCGATGTCGAGAATATGTACGGCCCCGTCGGCGCCCCCGCCTGGACCGAGAACGACCCGGTCGTCAACGCCGACGGGCTCCGCGGCCTCGACCTGTACCTGTCCACCGGCAACGGCCTCCCCGGCATCCACGACGTCCTGGACAGCAAATACTCCGCCGGCAGCGGTCCCCGCGTCCTCGCCAACCAACTGCTCGTCGGCGGCGTCATCGAGGGCGCGACCAACTACTGCACCCACAATCTCAAAACCCGCCTGGACGCCCTGAACATCCCCGCCACCTACAACTTCCGGCCCTCCGGCACCCACTCCTGGGGCTATTGGCACGACGACTTCATCGACTCCTGGCCGGTCCTGGCCCGCGGCCTGGGTCTGTAGTCACGACCGGTCGCGAGACGGGGCTTCGGGTGGGCAGGCCCGTGTCTGGGCGCGCCGCAGTGGTCATCGTCGACCCGCGCGGTCGCGGTGGCGATCACACCCCGCCGACGCGGCTCCGCGCGGCGACCCGTCCGCCCATACCGCGCCCGAGTCTCAGATGGCGGCATTCGGTGGCGATGGCGGCCGCCAGGGCCGCGGGTTGGTCGCGGGCCACCAGATGTCCGGCCTGCGGGATCTCGGTCACCGTGGCGTGGGGGGCCGTGTGCCGGAAGCGGGCGATGTCGTCGTCGGACAGCGGGGTGTCGGTGCCCGCGCGGACCAGCCGGAGGGGAAGATCGAGGGTGGCGGTGAGCTGCCGCAGGCGCGGCAATTGGGCGAGGATGTCGTCGACGAGTTCGGTGTAGCCGTCGAGTACACCGGCGTCGGCGAGGAAGCGGCGGGCGCGGGCGGGGTCGATATCGGGGACGACGTCCACCAGCACCAGCCGCGCCACCCGGTCGCGCACCGCCGGATCCGCGAGGGCGGCCAGAGTGGCGAGTCCGCCCAGGGAAGCGCCGACCACCAGGCAGCCCGGCGGCTCGGCGAGCACCATCGCGCCGACATCGCCCGCGCAGGGTGCGAAAGTCTTTCGCTCGCCGCCGGATTCGCCGTGGCCGCGCTGGTCGTAGGCCACGCACCGGAATCCCGCCGCCGAGAGCAGGGTCATGACCGGGGTCCATACCTGTCGCTGCTCACCACCGGCGTGCAGCAGTAGGACGGAAGGTCCGGCACCGATCTCCTCGCCGCGCAGTACGACCGAGTCGGGGCGGGTGAGATGTCGGGAGCGAGAAATGTCTGGGTCGGTCATGGCCGGTCCTCCTACCTTGCGGTGTCAAGGTAGACCGTAGGCGGGTTGCGTTGGCGCGTCAAGGTAAGGTGGCGGCGTGACCGCATCACGTGTACGCCGCGCTCCCGACGAAGCGCGTCGGCTGATCCTGGACGCCGCCGAGCGGCTGCTCGCCGAGGGCGGGGTGGCCGCGGTCCAGGTCCGTGCCGTCGCGGCCGCGGTCGGTATGACCGATGCGGGGGTCAACCACCACTTCGGAAATCGGGACCGGCTACTGGAGGCCCTGCTGCGCCACGGCGGCCGCAAGATCCGGGCCGGACTGCGGCAGGTGCTGGACTCGTGGCTCGACCGCGACGCCGACCTCGGTGAACTGGTCGAGGCCCTGGCGGGTTTCTATCGACAGGGGTACGGGGAACTGGCCGTCGCCCTGCACGCCGCCGGTTGGCGGGATACGGAATCGGGCATGCTCACTCCGGTCGTCGACGCGCTGCACGCGCTGCGACCCGATGCCGCCGACATTCCGATCGACGACACCCGGCTGGCCGTCGCCGCCCTGCATCAGGCACTCGCCACCGAACCACTGTACGGCGCACCGTTCCGCCGCAGCGCCGGTCTCACCGGCCGGGCGGCCGATAGTCCGGAGCGCCAAGTACGCTGGTGGACAGACCATCTCGCCCGGACGCTGGGACTGGATCCGTGCTAGCGCAGGCCTGGCCGGGTGTTGTTCCTGGTGACGATTCGCGTACGCCAGTCCTTTCGCGGCGCGATGACGGCGCGTTCAGCCCCGCGATATCGATGTGGATGGCCGCGTGTCGATGGTGTGCGTGGCCGCGTGTCGAAGGTCCGTGACTGCGCGGGCGATGGTGCGTGACCGCGCGATGACGCTGTTCCCGGCCACGCGGCGGCAGCGTGCTCGGCCGCGCGGCGACAGCACGCTGTGGCGTCGCCGATGCTCCGGCCTGACCGGGAGCGGCGGCGTGCCGATCGACGCGAGCTCGTGGCCGTCGGTGACGCCGCGGTGCCGACCGCGACGCTACCGACGCGCTTCAGGGGACCAGCGGGCGGACCCGGTCGGCGACGAAGCGAATGAAACCCTCCGGATCGGGCTCGTCGGCGGTGGGTTCGACGATGACGCTGGTGGCACCCGCCTCGGACCAGCGGGTGACGGCGTCGGCGACGGCGTGGGCGTCCCCGGCCACACCGATGCCCGCGATGGCATCGCGTCCCTGGGCGCGGAGTTCGGCGGCCACCCGGTCGGCGGCGTTCGGGCCGGTCGCGGCCAGGAGGTACACGACGATCGGGAAGGGTTGGCCGGTCACGGATTCGGGGCGAGCGGCGGCGACGATCCGGCTGGCTTCGCGAATGCCGTCGGCGGGAGTGGAACTGGTGAGGATGACGCCGTCGGCCGCCGCACCGACCAGCCGGAGGGTGCGAGGCCCGGTGGCGGCGGCCAGCATCGGCGGTGCGGCGGCGGGCGGCCAATCCAGGCCGACATCGTCGAGCCGCACGTAGCGACCCTTGACCGTCAATCGGTCACCACGCAGCAGTCCCCGCAGCGCGTCCAGATACTCGCGCAGCAGGGTCAGCGGGGAGGCGGCGCGCGCGCCCACCTGCCCCATCCAGTCCTGTACCCCGTGCCCGACACCCCAGATCCCGCGCCCGGGGAACAGGCGTTCCAGCGTGGCGATCTCCATGGCGGTCACGGCGACATTGCGCAGCGGCACCGGCAGCACGCCGACGCCGACCCGCACCCGCTCCGACCAGGCCAGTGCCGCCGCGGCGGTCGAAATGCCGCCCTCGAGGAAGCAGTCCTCCCACAGCCACAGCTCCTCGAGGCCCGAATCATCCGCTGCCCGAACCGCATTGCGCAGCCGTTCGGGGGGACGCTGGGGCCGGAACACCACGCCGAGACTCGTCATGGTCCCTGCCTACCAGAATCCGGTACTCGCGTCCGGTGGATTCCGGGAGGGCTCAGGCCCGTGCGGGCTCGTGTGCGCGCACGAAGTCCAGGAAGCGGGGGATCACCCGGTCGGGGATCGCCCAGATCATGTCGTGTCCGACGCCGGGGTAGGTCTCGATATCGGCGTCCGGTCGCAGTCGACGGACGTGGTCGGCCGCCCACCCGGGATCGTGCACGACGGTGTCACCGCCGAAGAGGACCAGCAGCGGGGCGGATATCGCGGCGAAGCGCTCCTCGGGCAGCGGACGCGCCCACGGCATCCCCTGCCGAAAGTCGAAGCTCGCCAACAGCATCGCCCACTCCGACTCGGTGAGCCGGGTGCGTGGAGCGATCCACTGGTTGAACGTCTCCATCTTCGCCCGCGTGGGGCGGAATCCGGCGACCATGAAGCGCCACAGCAGTCGCCAGCTCGGCCGCGCGAAGGTGGCCGGAGCCGGTTCCAGCAGGCTCAGACTGGCCACCCGGTCGGGGCGGTGGGCCGTGAGCACGGCTGCCAGCCATCCGCCCAGGGAATAGCCCGCCACATGGACGTGATCGGCTCCGAGTCCGGCGATCGTCTCGGCTGCCCACTCGGCGATCTCGTTTTCGTCGCGCAGCGGAGAGGTCTGCGCGCAGCGCCCGGCCCAGCCCATGACGTCGGGCGTGTACACCGTGCGGTCGTGTGCCAGCTCGGTGATGGACTGGCTCCAGAACAATCCGTTGCCCTGCATCCCGGGGAAGAGGAACAGCGGCGTTCCTTCCCCTGCTCCCGATCGGCGGACACGTGTTGTGCCGAAGGAGGTTTCGACGTCGATATCGGTCCACGGCACCGGCCACGCCGCCGCCACGGCATCGTAGGCGCGCAGATAGGCGGCCCGCGCCGCGTCATCGGTGAACCGTCCGAGCTTGGTCATGATCTCCCCTTACCGCTTGATGATACGAACATATCACGAAAATGGTATGTACGTATCATCAAGCGTGGGGACATCGAAGGGAGTGAGCGCATGACGCAGCCGTGCGTGATCCATCCGGGCGACCCGACGAGTCCGGTAGCGCTGCACGTGCCGCACGCGGGACGCGAGATTCCGCCCGACGTGCGCGCCGGAATCGCCCTGTCCGAGCCGGCCCTCGCGGCCGAACTCGCCGAATCCACCGACACCGCAACCGATTCGATCGCCGCGGCGGCGACCGAGCGGGCGGCGCGGCGGCCGTGGCGGGCGGTGCACCGCTACTCGCGGCTGGTGGTGGATCCGGAGCGCTTCCCCGACGCGAGCGAACCGATGCTGCGGCACGGGCGCGGCGCGGTGTACGAACGCACCTGCGGCGGTGCGGCTTTGCGCACGGATACGGGGCCGACGGCCGATGAACTCCTGGCGCGATACTTCCATCCCTACGCCGCCGCCGTCACCGCCCTGGTGTCCGAGCGGCTGGCGGCCACCGGCGCGGCCGTGGTGATCGACGTGCACTCCTATCCGGCGCGTCCCTCGGCATTCGAGGATGCCGCCCGGCCGCGCCCGCCGATCTGCGTCGGCACCGACGCGACCCACACCCCGCCCTGGCTCGCGGCCGCCGCGCGGCGCGTATTCGGGGCGGCGGGCGCGGTCGAGTTCGACACCCCGTACGCGGGTTGCTATGTCCCGCTGGCCCACTACCGCCGCGACCTCCGGGTCGCCGCCGTCATGATCGAGATCCGTCGCGACCTGTACCTCGACGCGCACGGCGAACCCCGGCCCGCGGCCGTCGTCGATCTTGGTTCGATGCTCGCCGAACTGGCCGACGCCGCCACTGTCTACTCGCTCACGTCGGGCTCACCAACCGGGACCGGGCAGGGTGAGCGTGATTAGGGTGAACAGCGGAGTGTCCGACAAGCGCTAGGAGTTCGTCGTGAGCAGTGCCGCCCGACCCGTGACCGTCACCGTGACCGGTGCCGCCGGACAGATCGCCTACGGTCTGCTGTTCCGGATCGCCTCCGGAGCCATGCTCGGACCGGACACTCCGGTGCGGCTGCGACTGCTCGAGATCCCGGCCGCGGTGGGCTCCCTCGAAGGGGTGGCCATGGAACTCGAGGACGGCGCGTTCCCGCTGCTGTCGTCGATCGACATCTCCGATGACCCGTGGATCGGCTTCGACGGGGCGAATATCGCGCTGCTCGTCGGCGCGCGTCCCCGCACCGCCGGTATGGAACGCGCCGATCTGCTCGCCGCCAACGGTCCGATCTTCACCGATCAGGGCACGGCCATCAATGCCAGTGCGGCCGACGACGTCAAGGTGCTGGTGATCGGAAACCCGGCCAATACCAACGCCTTCATCGCCGCGAGCAACGCACCCGATGTGCCCGCCGCGCGATTCACCGCGCTGACCCGGCTGGACCACAATCGAGCCATCGCCCAGGTGGCGAAGAAGACCGGCGTGCCCGCCGCCGATATCCACCGTATCGCGGTGTGGGGCAACCACTCCGCCACCCAGTATCCGGATATCAGCCACGCCACCGTGGCCGGACGGCCCGCGCCGGAGGTGATCGACGATCGCGCCTGGATCGAACACGACTTCATTCCCACCGTGCAGCAACGGGGTACGGCCATCATCCAGGCGCGCGGCGCGTCGTCGGCGGCGAGTGCGGCCAGCGCCGCCATCGACCACGTCCACGACTGGGTGCTGGGCAGCGCGGCCGGGGACTGGGTGTCGATGGCGGTGCCGTCGGACGGTTCCTACGGGGTGCCGGAAGGGCTGATCAGCTCGTTCCCGGTCACCTGCGCGGACGGCGCGTACACCATCGTCCCCGACCTCGCCATCGACGAATTCTCCCGGGCGCGTATCGATCTCAGCGTGGCCGAGCTGGCGAGCGAGCGCGACGCCGTCATCGAGCTCGGCTTCGCCAAGCGGTCCTGAGCCGGGTGTTCCCGGTCAGCTCAACTTGGCGATCACAGTGTCGCCGTACCACTTCAGCTTGGTGATCTTGTCCGCCAGCGATTCGGTGTCGTGCTCCATGGCATAGGAGTTGCGGAAGCCGACGATCAGATCGGTGATGCCCTTCTCCTCGAGGCGCTTCACCCCGTCGGGGGTGTAACCGTCACGGGAGACGGCATGGATCTCGAACGGGGTGGTCAGGTCGCGCTCGGCGCGCAGTTCTTCGATGCGCGCCAGATACTTGTCCAGATCCTCGGCGCTGCCGCCCGCGTGCATCCAGCCGTCGGACAGGCGCACCGCGCGCTTCAACGCGGCGTCGGAGTGGCCGCCGATCAGAATGGGCAGCGGCTCGGTGGGGGCGGGGGTGAGCTTGATGCGCGGAATGTCGTAGAACTCGCCGTGGTACTCGAAGTACTCGCCGGTGGAGAGGCCGCGCACGATCTCGATGCACTCGTCGAGCCGCTTGCCGCGCTTCTCGAACGGCACGCCCATGATCTGGAAGTCCTCCGGCCACGGGCTGATGCCCACGCCCAGGGCGAAGCGGTTGTTGCTCAGGCGGGCGAGGGAACTCGCCTGCTTGGCCACCAGCACCGGCGGGCGGATGGGCAGCTTCAGTACGAACGGCGTCAGTCGCAGCGTGGTGGTGGCCGCCGCGATGGCGGCCGACAGCACGAAGGTCTCGATGAACGGTTTGCCGTCGAGGAACTCGCGATTGCCGTCCTTGGTGTAGGGATATTTCGAGTCCGACTCCGCGGGGTAGGCGATGCTGTCGGCGACGGTCATGCTGTGGAATCCGGCGGCCTCCGCGGCCTGGGCCAGCGGGATGTAGTAGTCCGGATCGGTCATCGCCTCCGCATAGGTGAAGCGCATCGGGTCGTCCTCTCGACAGTGGGCGGGCGAAAACTAGAACAGATTCTAGTTCTTGCGCTGATGCTAGTCCGGCACCGCGGTGGTCCGCGACCGAACCGGCGATCCGAATCCGGACGGTGGACACGCCCAGGGGCGCATGGTCAGTCGTAGCGGGTGCGCCCGGGGTGCGGCGACCGCGGTCCCGGTGTCCGAGATCGGATCCGCCGGGCATTGCCCGGTGAATCTGCATCCTGTTCTAATCGCAGCCATGACGATCGCCATCACCGGCTCCGCCTCGGGCATCGGCGCGGCCACCGCCGCCGTCCTGCGCGCCGCCGGGCACGACATCATCGGCATCGACCTGGCCGACGCCGACCTCACCGGCGACCTCACCGACGCGGACGTGCGGGCGGGAATCGTCGACCAGGTCCTCGAACGCGGCGGGGGAGCGCTCGACGGACTCGTACTGTGCGCGGGCGTCGGGCCGCAGGTCCCCGACCCGATGCGCATTGTCGAGATCAACTACCGCGGCACCGTCGCCCTGCTCGATGCCCTGCTGCCCGCGCTGCGCCAGGGGGAATCACCCGCGGCCGTGGTCGTGTCGTCGGTGGCGTCGACCCATCTGGCCTGGGCGCAGAACCCCATCGCCACCGGAACCGGGGCGGAGGCGTTCGCCTCCGCCGGGGACTACGCGGGCAGCTACGCCTACGCCGCCTCCAAGAACGCCGTCACCGTCGCGGTCCGCCGCCGCGCCGCCGAGTGGGGCGCGGCCGGGGTGCGGCTCAATGCCGTGGCGCCCGGCAGCGTCGAAACCCCGCTGCTGCAAGCGGGTCTGGACGACCCCCGCTACGGCGAGGCCATCCGCAACTTCACCTCACCCGTCGGCCGCAACGGCCGCCCCGAGGAGATCGCCGACCTGATCGCCTACCTGCTGAGCCCGCGCGCCGGATTCATCCACGGCGCGCAATTCGTCATCGACGGCGGCACCGACGCCCAGGCCCGACCGGAAGCCGTGTGAGCGTTGCCGCTCGGCCGCCGCGAACGTTCCCGCGAGCGGGCCGGTCGGTTGATCCGCTCACGGTCGGCAGGTCCGCGACCACCGGGAAGGACGCGGAGTGGCGCTCGGATCCGATGCGACGTGCCCGGTCGCGAACGGTGAGAGGGTGCGGTGAGCGCTCGTCCGGTCGGCGTTTCCGGGGCGCGGAATTGTCGGGTGGTCGGTCGCCTGGACGCCTCGACACCCGCAGCGACCTCTATGCCCTCGCCGCACGGGTTCGCGCGGTGAAGCAGCCGCGGATAGCGCGGGCGCCATCCGCCCGGGAGGATGGGCGGCCCAGCCGTACGGTGTCTCCGGGTGTGATGTCGTGGAGCTGACCGGGCGGCCTGCCGGTGGTGGAGTCGCTGGTTCCCTCGGGGGTGGGCGGGGCGAGATCGCCGGTGAGTTCGGTTGCGTCGGAGTGATCGGGCTGCGGGGGATCGATCGTGCGGTACCGCGCGTTCGGCTGCGCACCGCCTACCCGGGCCGGGCGGCCGGGACCGCCGCTCACCGGGTGGGATCTGCCGCCCTGCTGCGGTGGGTCAGGATGTGGCGTCGTGGTCGCCGGAACCGTCCGCGGTGGCGGTGTCGCCGATGACTTCGGGGCTGGCCGGGCCGAGATTGCCGGTGAGTTCGGCTTCGCCGGAGTGGTTGTGGTGGGGTTGGACGGTGCGGGTGTGGTTGTCGTCGGTGCCACGCTGGCCCGCCGCGCCGCCGTAGGGCGCGCCCATGTAGCCACCCGG
>NZ_JASCXP010000139.1:0-16505 GCF_030010695.1 Nocardia sp. CC201C | reverse complement strand
CGAGCCGGGCGCTGTGTATGGTCGAAACGTGGTGGCGGGTGTGGGCGGTTCGGTGCGCACGTCCGCCCTGTCCGGGATGCGGGCACGCCGTCGGCTGGTGAGTCCCGCCCCGCTGTGGCCTGTGGCGGATCCGCCACCGGAGGATCGCGCCCGGGGGTGGGTGATCACGGCGGTATTGACATGCGTCGCCGCGGTCCTGCGGTTCGTGCGATTGGAGCAGCCCACCGACAGGGGTACGCCCGTCTTCGACGAGAAGTACTACGCCGCGCAGGCGTGGGAGATGCTCACCAACGGGATGGGGATCGACGACAATCCCGCCTTCCCGGTGATCGTGCATCCGCCGGTCGGGAAGCTGCTGATCGCCGTCGGGGAGGCGATCTTCGGGTACACCCCGCTGGGCTGGCGATTCTCGGCGGCCGTTGCGGGTACGGTACTGGTTCTGCTGGTGGTGCGGATCGTGCGGCGGCTCAGCCGCTCGACCCTCATCGGCGCTATCGCCGGGATTCTGCTGATCGCCGACGGAGTGACCTTCGTATCCTCGCGCATCGGCATGCTGGACATCTTCCTGGCACTGTTCGTGACCGCGGCCTTTGGCTGCCTGGTGGTGGATCGTGATGAACTGCGGGTGCGGTTGACCGAGGGAGTCCCGCACGGGGTGCGGTGGTGGCGATTCGGTGCGGGCGTCCTGCTCGGCCTGGCCTGCGGAACCAAATGGTCCGGCGCATATTTCGCGCTGGCCTTCCTGATCCTGAGTTTGGGACTCGAGTTCGCGGTGCGTCGGGAGGTCGGTATCCACGGGCGACGGCCGGGCGTCCTGCTCCGAGATGCGGCGGCCGCACTATTCGTTCTCGTAGTCGTACCGACCGCGCTCTACGTGGCGTCGTACGCGGGCTGGTTCGCCAGCGAAACCGGTATCAACCGCTACGCCGTCGGCGGCGACAGCGGCTTCTTCGCATTCCTGCCCGATGCCCTGCGCTCACTCTGGTTCAATCACGCCAGAATCCTGGACTTCCATGTGACGCTGACGAACTCGGCGGGCTACCACCATGATTGGGAATCCAAGCCATGGACATGGCCGATGGGTCTACGGCCCATGCTCTACTACTATCCCGATCCCACGCAGACCACCGGATGCGGTGCGTCGGCCTGTGTTCGGGCCATCATGCTGGTGGGCACTCCGACCATTTGGTGGCTGGCCGTCCCGGTCCTCGGCTGGGCACTGTGGCGGTCGGTCGTCGGTCGTGACTGGCGCCATTGTGCGCTGCTGGTCGGATATGGGGCGGCCTGGCTGCCATGGTTCGCCACCTTGGACCGCCAGATGTACTTCTTCTACGCCACCGCCATGGCACCGTTCCTGATCATGATGATGGCCCTCGCACTCGGTGGAATCCTGGGCAGAGCCCGAGATTCCACCGAGCGACGGGGCCTCGGTCTATTGATCGTGTGTCTGTATCTCGGCATGGTCGTGGCGAACTTCGCCTGGCTCTATCCGATACTCACGGCCATGCCGATCACGCCGGCCGTATGGCAGCAGCAGTTGTGGCTGCCGAGCTGGCGCTAGGTCCGTGCCACGGTCTGGGTGGCCAGGCGGGGGAGCAGCAGGCCCAGGAGGACCATGCCGACGCCGAGGGCGAAGTGCAGCCAGTCGTCGGCGGTGTTGAGGGGGACGAAGTTGGCGTCGGAGGTTTTGTCGATCACCAGGCCGTAGATCCAGAGGGCCAGGTAGATCACGCCGCCGCCGATCAAGAAGCCGCGTGACATCGAGATGGTGCGCGCCGCCAGTACGCCCGCGACGCCGAAGAGCAGGTGGACGATATTGTGCAGGATCGACACCTGGAAGACGCCGAGCAGTTCGGCCCCGGACTCGTGGCCCGCGAACTTCATGGTGTCGAAGTCGGTCGTGACGCCTGGAATGAATCCGAGCACGCCTACCAGCAGGAATACCGCGCCGACGGCGGCGGAGGCGAGCTGTACCGGAGTCCATCGTCTGGTGCTGGTGTTGTAGGTCGCCATATCCTCATCGCCTTTCTACGATCCGGCACTCGGAACACCGCGGATCGCGCTGCCCGAAATGCCGGGCCTGTCGGCGACTTACCCTGGGGTGCGGACGACAAACAGCGGCGTGACGCGTCGGTACGTCGTTCACTCGCGCACGACAATGGGCGGGCGTGCCGTCGTGGTTGACTGGAAGGCACGGAACGGGCGGGGAGGAGATGGGATGGCGACCGACCCATATGCCGGGCTTCCGGCGGAGTTCGTGCGAGCGATGCGGGAATCCGAGGAAGCGGAAGCCTCGCCCGCACCTCAGGCGTCGACGACAGCGTCGGCCGAACCGCCGACGACCGAGCCCACCGAGACCACCATGAGTTACGAGGACTGGGAGGCCGAACGCATGCGCGGCAGCATCATCGATCCTCCATGGTGGTAGATCGCGTGCTGTCGTACGATCGGGCCTTGGAATCCGACTGAAGTCCGTGTGCTGCGAGGGGGGATGACCAATGTTGGTGCAGGCCGATATCGATCAGCTGAGGACCTTGGCCACAACACTGGCGGGGGTGAAGGTCGCGATAGACGGCATCGATGTCCGATCGTTCGCGGAGTCCGTCGGTGCCGCATTGCCGGGTACGGCGCTCGGTGACACCGCCGACCTGGCGACCGAGAACATCGAACGCGCCTGGTATCGGGTGGCCGAGCGGATCGGGCGGATCGGTTCCGCGATCGACCAGGCCACCGGTGTGTACAACGCCGCCGAGACGGTGTCCGAGGGCGAGTTCGTGGAGCTGATGGCCGGATTCGACTTCCAGGCGGCGGACAACGGCTGATGGCCCAGGAATGGAACCTGACCCGGGCGAACGTCACCGCATGGCGTACCAGCGCGCTGTCGGACCTGGCGGCGACGATCGAGGCGGCGGCGAAGACGTACGGCGAGTTGTCGGGATCGATGCCGACACACTTCGCGAACCTGAACGGCAGTTGGGCGGGTAACGCACATGATGCCGCTTACAACCGAGTCGGCGAGGAGCACCGGGAAAGCCTTAAGGTCGGTGATGAGGTCGACGACGTCGTCACCGCACTGCGGGCCGCCGACACCCGATTGCACAATGAACGCGAGAATCTGCTGAACAAGGTCGCCGACGCCGAAGACCCGGCGGGCGCGGTCGCGGGGGAAACCTATACGGTCAATGATTCCTGGTTGGTCGGGGCGACCAAGCCCGAGGGCGTGACCGATGAGCAGGCCAAGCAGATCCGCGACAACTGCAAGTTCCATCAGGACGCCATACGCACGGCGCTGCTGTCGCTGCGCGATGCCGCCATGGAGGAAGCGCAGAAGATCGTCGCCGCGTCCGGGGAGGCGCGTGATCGCGGCATTTACTTCGGTGACGGAATCAATTCCCCGCTGCCCGAAGGCGGATTGGTCAATGATTCCGAGCTGGGGTACGAGACCGGCCGGGAGGACGGTATCGCCATCGCGGACGGCACCGCGACCGATGCCCAGATGCAGCGCATCGCGGCGCGGCTCGCCGAGACGGGCCTGACCCCGGACCAGCTCGAAGCGCTCGCCAACGGTCAGGAAGTCACCGTCCCGTTGTCGTCCATGGCATATCTGACCGAGTTCTACGCCAGCGCCGGGCGTGACGGGTTGCTCGAGTTCGCAACGCAATTGGAGAGCAACGGCTCTCCGCAGGCGATACAGCTGCGCGAGAACCTCGCCAACGGTCTGATGACGCTGTCGAACGACAAGGTCGTCGTGCGCGACGGTGTGCGGCCCTCGGGAGTGGTGCGCGGTGGATACGATCGGCTGCCCCCTGAGATTCGTGAGCTGGTCGGCACCCGGCCGGGCCTGGACACACCGGACGGCAATACCCGCGAGGTGCCCGACGACTACCGGACCGGCGGGCTGTTCGGCAACAACAGCGGCGCGAGCCCGGACTATCAACGCGACCTGGGGCGGTTCGCCAGCCTGGTCAATGCGGCCGGGGAGGGCTACGAACCCGGGCAGCGGTTCGGCATGGAGCTGACCCGCCAGGGCGCGCACCTGGCAGGTCTGGCCGACGCCTGGTCCGGCGGTGGCAGCTACGACGGGGCCGGAGAGCAGACGATCCAGAACTTCGTCGGTGCCGGAACCCGCAGCGACGAAGCCAATTACGCGCTGCTCACCGGCAACGGCCCGGAGGAGTTGTTCGGCAAGGACACCACCGGGCAGGCATACGACGGCTACCACCGCGACGATGTGATCGTGCCGCTGCTCCAGCACGAATGGCGTGACGACGGCGCGGCGCTGTCGGAGATGTTCACCTGGACCAACGAAGACGCGCGCATCACCGACCCCGGCAACCCGGCGCAGGTCGAACGCGCGGAGCGGGCCGGTGAGGCGGCGTACGGCCTGGCACAGCTGCTCTCCACCACCGAGTCGGGAGCGAACGGCACGAACCTGTACGAGAACTGGCTCGATATGCCCGGCCACGACGGGCAGTCGCTCGGGGAGGTGAACCCGGTCGCGACCAAGGCATTGGCCGCCGCGCTCGCCCCGTACACCCTCGATCTGGTCGACGCCAATGACGATCTGAAGAACACCGCCGGATTCGGCCCGCTCGGCGGGCCGGTCGAGGCGGCCCGGGTGTTCAGCATTCTGAATACCGACTCCGAGGCGGCCGCCATCATCAACAGTGCTGCCCTGGCCGAAGCCGAACGTATCGACGGCATCTACGCCGACCGCTACGCCAATGGCGAGGAAGAACACCTGCTCGGCACCCAATCCGGTGATCTGCGCTGGGCGGTGCACGCCGGTATCGACGCCGAGATCGCCGACCGGCAACTCAATGCCCAGGACGCCGACACCGCTAAACAGCAGAAGTACGCCGCCGCCTACACCGCAGGACAGATCATGCTCGGCGGATTCGGTCCCGCATACGCGGGAGCGGCGGCGGTTACGGAATTCTTCAAGAACGATATCGTCTCGGTGGATGGAAAATTCGTGAATCCGTTCCCGGAGCTCGAGATTAAGAGTGCTGATGGTGCGGAATTCAAGAACCACAATCCAAACGAGATCGGCGATGCCAATAACCGCATGTACGCGATGATGCAGGGGCTTGTCAACGGTGGGCACATCGACGTCGCGACGGTGCCGGAGGTATTCCGTAATGCTGACGGCACGCTCAAACCCTACGTGCAACTCAGCGCGGAAGCAGCAGAAGATAGGACAGTCAGGGAGGCGGTCAATAACGGATACAACACGTTGCCGGCGATTTTGAAGAGTGGCGGGCTGGGGGATAAGACCGACTACACCGACGCGGTCACCGAATCGGGGAATATCAACGATAGTGCGGTGCTGTACCGAGGCAATAGTGACAGCAAGGTGGCCCTGGAGAGTGTATTGAAGAACAACAGCGCGAGTTCCGCTGATTACAATCGATGGAGGCACCGGGAATGGTGAGCGGTAGGTACTCTCGCGTCGTATCCGTGATGTTCGCCGTGCTGCTGGCGACCGCGTGCACCGGGAGCGAACCCGACGTACCCACAGAACCCGGTACCCCGGTGTATACGCCGCCCCCGGCAGTGCGGAACGCTACGGTGATTTGGTCCGCTGAACCCGGCATCGACCTGTTCGACTCGTTTCCCACCCTCACCCGCGCCGCTATCGAAGCACTCGAAGTAGCAGAGCAAGTGGCGGGGGCGGAGCAGTCATATCCGGGGTTCGATGAGGCTGTGACCGACGAACGGCAGCGCGACCTCCACTTCCGGATTGTAACGGGTCGCGGCAGGCCGATCTACGGGACGCTGTACTCGCACATCCTTGAGATAGTCCCAACGGATACGGGATTCACCGCCTATGTCTGCATGGCGTTCAAGGATTACGCGATCAAGGTTGACGGAGGGTACAATTCTTCTCGTAGCCGTACCGGTATTCTGCGGGATATCGGACTGATCAGCAATGACCCGGATTATCGTCCGCCGACTCCGGACCCGTCGAACCCTGACGTGACAACGGCTGTGGCCCCTCCGCCGAGTCCGGCGGGTCCCGCAGTGTGGCAGGCTCCGCAGGAGAACCTGTTTCGGGGGTGGACGGTCGATCTGAATCCGCCCGGTGAGTTGCCCGATGAGCGGTGTGCTCCCTGGATGGCGACCATTGATCCCGACGCGCCCGCCGAACCTGAGACCGTAACGTCCGATGAGCCGCCGGTAACATTGCCCGCCTATCCCGGTTGGTCCCGATACCGGCATTGATCCAGTATCACGCGCGGTCGAAGTCCCCGGCTCGGACGGAATCGGTGAACGCGTCCCACGCTGGTCCGTTGAACAGCAGGACGGGACTCGTGGTGCCCAAGGTGGAGTCTCGCACGCCGACTATGCCGTGCGGCAGGTGCGCGGTCTCGACGCACTCTTTGCCGGACGTGCTGTAACTGGACTTGAACCATTCGGCCTGGGCTAGGTCGATCTTCACTGCGAGTGCTCCTTCGCTATCGACAGGATGAGCTGTCTGGTGGAGTCCTCGTCCAGTGCCGCTCGGCTGATCTCGGTGAACGCAGTGCGGTAGCGACTCACTTCGGACTCACGTTCCAGGTACAGATCTCCCGCGTATTCTTCCACGTACACCACGGGTGGCGTGGTCAACCCAGTCGCCGCGAGGTTCGAGAACTCCAGTATCACAAAGGATCCCACGCAGGATCCGAGATGGCGTTGGCAATCGAAGGGCACGACGCGCAGGGAGACGTTCGGCGACTGCGACACCTCCAGCAGTCTCTGCATCTGGTCGGCCATGACCCGCGAGCCACCGATCTGGTCGCGGAGAACGGCTTCCCACAGAATCGCGTCGATGGTGAAGTCGGCTTCACCGAGCCGCTGCTGCCGACGTAGTGCTATCTCGATTCGCTTCTCGACCTGCTCGGTAGGCATATCGGGATGCTGGGTCCACTCGATCGAGCGGCGGTACTCGGCAGTCTGGAGCAGGCCGGGTATGACCGCGGTCTTCCAGATTCCCAGCCGCTGTGCAGATTCTTCGAGGCTCATGTAGTGGTCGAAGCCAACCTGCATCGCATCGGCGTAGGCACGCCACCAGCCACCACCCGCCTTGCGGGTCGCCCGTACCTCGTATGCCAGCGTCAGCAGCATCGTTCGTTCCGTTGTTACGGCCGCGTAGGCGTCGCACAGCGTATTGATGTACAAGTCCGACACCTTGGTCGGTAACCCGTCCTCCATACGCCCTATGGTCTGGGGCGATACCCCGATGGCTCGCCCCGCGACGGATTGATTCATTCCGGCCGCCTCGCGCAGGCGCTTGAGTTCGCGTCCCAGCGCGCGGCGGGCGAGTGTTGATCCGGTCAGCATCTTGTTTGCCTAACTATCGGATGAACCCAATTCTGGAAAGCTCTGCCGTGGAAAGGCGCTGGGTGGAATTACCGCGCTTTCTCGGCCGAAACGCGTGTCCGGGGGTGCGCAGTCCCGGTGATTCGGAGTGTACTGACGGCATTCCCCGAGGTCAGGGGATTCTCCACAGCCCTAACGCATTCCAGAGCTTCGAGGAGGTGGCCGACCATGCACGAACTTCCCCCGGTAGCGCACAGCGCGGTACCGGATTCCACGCTCACGCCGTCGCGCGCGCATCGAATCATGCAGGACCACAGAGGATGTCCGGTTTCGGTGTGTCCGGCGAAGGCGCAGGCGAAGCGGCTGCTGATCGAGGCGGGCAAGCTGGTGCCCGCCGATGCCCCGCATGTGGGGAGCTGACGACATGGGCGACAATCCGATCTTTCACCGGGTTCCGGATCATCCGATCCTGAACCTCGAGGTGGCGCGACGGGCGTTGCTGCGACACCGGGACTGCGGGGAGAATTGCGCCGCGCGGCGCTACTTCCTCGAACTGGTGCCGGTGCTGAGTCGTGGACACCGCCCGGAGGACGGCGACTCCGGCGATTCGAGGTGGGCGCGATGATCGGCGCGATCGCATATCTGCTGCTCGGCGCGGCAATGGGCGTTCTGGTCGGTTGGCGGCTGGCCACCGCGCATCAGCCGGAGCATGCCGCCGGACGCGGAGCCGGGCGCACCGTCGAGGAGATCCGCGCCCGGCTCGACCGGGAGGCGCGCGGACGGTCGCCGCATCGGTCGCGGCCCATGATCCTGGCCGCGTAGCAGTGGGGTCACGCCGCGTATGCGATGGAGAGAATCACGGTGTAGTGGTCGAGATGTCCCTCGCCGCGTAAAGGTATGAGAATCTCCGCCGCGAGTAGATGGTGGCGGAACCCTGTCGCGTAGGAGTGTGGGTGTCTCCGTCGCATGGGGGAGGAAGCGCTCCGTGGCGTAGTGGTGTGGGGCTCGCCCCCGGCGTAGTGGTGCGGGAACTGTGGCGGCCAGCGGTGCGGGAATTCCGGCCGCGTAGCGGTGCGGCCGCGTGAAAGAATCGGCGGCATGGTCGATCTGCTGATCGTGCGCGGCGACATCACCGAGCAGGAAGTGGACGCCGTGGTGAACGCGGCCAATTCCTCGCTGCTGGGTGGGGGCGGGGTCGACGGGGCCATCCATCGCAAGGGCGGGCCGGAGATTCTGGCCGAGTGCCGGGCGTTGCGGGCGGCGAAGTACGGGCGGGGGCTGCCGCAGGGGCGGGCGGTGGCGACGACGGCGGGAAAGTTGCCCGCGCGGTGGGTGATTCACACCGTGGGGCCGGTGTGGTCGGCGAGTGAGGATCGGTCGGCGGTGCTGGCGTCCTGCTATCGCGAATCGCTGCGGGTCGCGGATGAGCTGGGCGCGGAGTCGGTGGCCTTTCCAGCGGTGTCGACCGGGATATTCCGGTGGCCCATGGACGACGGCGCGCGCATCGCGGTGAAGACCGTGCGCACGGCCGGAACGTCCGTGCGGGAAGTGCGGTTCGTGCTGTTCAGCGAGGATGCCTACCGGGTGTTCGAGGCGGCGCTGAGCGGCGCGACCTGAATTGCCGCAGCGGTGACGGGCGCGCGCGCCCGAGTTCCGCAACGCGCCCGCCGGGGCGGGTCCCTGAACAGCGGCCCCTGAACAGCAGCCCCTGAACAACAGAGTGCCCGGCGAATGCGCCTGCGGCCCGTGTCGGTCCGCGGTCGGCCCGCGCCGGTCCGTTAGACTCTCGAACAGTTGTTCGTGTGCGGTGAGCGGATGGGGGTGGCGCGTATTCTCGGGCTGGCCGCGCGGCGGCTGTACAGGACAGGCTGGACCGGCAACGGAAGGCGGTATCCGGGTGATCGCGTCGGTACGCGGTGAGGTGCTCGAGATCGGGCTCGACCATGTGGTGCTGGAGGCCGCGGGGGTCGGGTACCGGCTCAATGCCACGCCCGCCACGCTGGCCACGCTCACCCGTGGGGAGGAGGCGCGGCTCTACACGGCCATGATCGTGCGCGAGGACTCCATGACGCTGTTCGGCTTCGCCGATACCGAGGCGCGCGAACTGTTCGGCCTGTTGCAGACCGTGTCCGGCGTGGGTCCGAAACTCGCCATGGCGGTGCTGGCCGTGCTGGAACCCGAGGCGCTGCGCAAGGCCCTGGCCGAATCCAATGTCGCCGCGCTCACCCGGGTGCCCGGTATCGGCAAGCGTGGGGCCGAGCGCATGGTGGTGGAACTGCGTGACAAGGTGAATCTCGTTCCGGTGCAATCGGGTCCGCCCGGATCAGGTCCCGCGCCGGCGGTCACGCCGGTGCGCGAGCAGGTCGTCGAGGCACTCGTCGGGCTGGGTTTCGGCGTCAAACAGGCCGAACCCGCCGTGGACGCCATTCTGGCCGAGCAGCCCGATCTCGGCACCTCGCAGACGCTGCGCGCGGCGCTGAGCGTGCTGGGCACGAACCGATAGGACGCCCGAATGTTCGACGACTCCGACGAATTCGACGACAGCGACTCCCCGGTCAGCGCGAGCTATCAGCAGACCGACGGTGAGGTCGAGGCCAGCCTGCGCCCGCAGTCCCTGGATGACTTCATCGGTCAGCCCCGGGTGCGCGAACAGCTGGCGCTGGTGCTGCGCGGCGCGAAAGGGCGCGGTGGTACCCCCGATCACGTATTGCTCTCCGGCCCACCGGGTCTGGGTAAGACCTCGATGGCGATGATCATCGCCGGGGAATTGGGTTCGGCACTGCGCATCACCTCCGGCCCGGCCCTGGAACGCGCGGGCGACCTGGCGGCCATGCTCAGCAATCTCGGCGAGGGCGATGTGCTGTTCATCGACGAGATCCACCGCATCGCCCGACCGGCCGAGGAGATGCTCTACCTCGCCATGGAGGACTTCCGGGTCGACGTGGTGGTCGGCAAAGGTCCGGGGGCGACGTCGATTCCGTTGGATATCGCCCCGTTCACCCTGGTCGGCGCGACCACGCGATCGGGTGCGCTCACCGGCCCGCTGCGCGACCGCTTCGGCTTCACCGGCCATATGGATTTCTATGAACCCGAAGAGCTGCAACGGATTCTGCTGCGCTCGGCGCAGATCCTCGGTGTGCGCATCGACACGGACGCCGCCGCCGAGATCGCGGGCCGCTCCCGGGGCACGCCCCGGATCGCCAACCGGCTGCTGCGCCGGGTGCGCGACTACGCCGAGGTCAAGGCCGACGGTCTGGTCACCCGCGAGATCGCCCATGCCGCCCTCGCGGTCTACGACGTGGACGTGCTCGGCCTGGACCGCCTCGACCGGGCGGTACTCGGCGCGCTGGTCCGCAGCTTCAACGGCGGGCCGGTCGGCGTCTCCACGCTCGCGGTCGCGGTGGGGGAGGAGGCCGCCACCGTGGAGGAGGTCTGCGAACCCTTCCTGGTGCGTGCCGGACTGGTGGCCCGCACCCCGCGCGGCCGCGTCGCCACCGCCGCGGCCTGGGAGCATCTCGGGTTGGTGCCGCCGCCCGATCTGGTCTTCGGTTCCATCGAGGTGCGCGCCCGCGAAGATCAGCCGACCCTGGACCTCTTCGACTAGTTCGCCACATGGTCGCGCGGACGACCAGCAGGTATGTCGTGGGGACTGTTCAGCCGTGGCGACACCTCATGCGATACTGCGGAGCGACCGGGGCGCTTAGGATGGGCGGTGAGTCCGACTGTGATGGGGGGCGCCGATCTTGAAGGACGGGAAGGTGATTCCCTACCTAGCCGCGCTGGCGGGGCTAGTGGGTGCCACCGCTGTCCTCTGGCCGTTGCGCGATCTGATCCGTGACAATCCGGGGACATCGGCACTCGTCTATGTGCTCGTCGTCCTGTTGGTCGCGCTGCGATGGGGGCGAACTCCCGCACTGGCGACCTCGGTCGCCGCGGTCCTCGTCTGGAATTCGGTATTTCTCTCACCGGATCTGGGGTGGTTCGAGGCCCCGACATATCTCGACGACTGGATTCTGTTGGCGGTCTTCGTCATTACGGCCGGTACGGTCGGTTCGCTCGCGGCCACCACCAAGCGGCGCGCCGAACAGACCGAGGCCGTGCGGGCCCAGGTGGAGCGGCTCTACATCGAATTGCGGCAGGAGAGCGGCGAACGGCGTCAGGCGGAGGAGGCGCTGCGGTCGAGTGAGTCGAGATTGCGCGGTCTGTTCGAATCCGCTCCCGACAGTGTCGTTGTCCTGGACGCCGCGGGCCGCATCGTCCAGGCCAACTCGCGCACCGAGCTCATGTTCGGCTATCCGACCGGGGAGCTGGTGGGCCGTTCGGTGGAATCACTGATCGCCGAGGGGCTGCGTGAGCGGCACCGCGCGCACCGGGACAACTTCACCGATCCCCCCGACGGCCGCTCACCCGACGCCGAGTTCCGCGCCCGCCGCCGGGACGGCTCCGAGTTCCCCATCGACGTCGTGCTGAACTCGATGGGAGCCGGTGCCGATGCCCTGACCATCGAGGTGTTCCGGGATATCACCGACCGCAAGCACTCCGACGATCGAATCAGGGCCGCACTCGAGGAGAAGGCGACTCTGCTCGACGAGATCCACCACCGCGTCAAGAACAATCTCCAGATCATCACCAGCCTGCTCAGCCTGCAAACCCGCCGCCTGACCGATCGCCGGGTGCGCGACGCGTTCACGGCGAGCCAGGACCGCATCCGCTCGATGTCGCTCATTCACGAAAAGCTGTACCAGTCCGAGGGTTCGGCGCAGATCGACGCCGGGGACTACATTCACACCCTGACCGGCAACCTCATTCGCTCCTACGGTCTCGACCAGCAGCGGATCCAGCTCCGAGCGAAGGTCGAGAACGTCCGGCTGGGCGTCGACATCGCGGTACCGTGCGGACTGCTGGTCAGCGAATTGGTCACCAACGCCCTCAAGCACGCCTTTCCCGGCGATCGCGCCGGAGAGATCCTGGTCGAGCTCTGCCCGCTCGACGGTGGCGTCCTGCGCCTGCTGGTCAGCGACGACGGCGCGGGCATGCCGCCCGAACTGGACTTTCGCACCACCAAATCCCTTGGGCTGCGCCTGGTTACGGCATTGGCGGCGCAATTGAACGGCGTCGTCCGACGTCTGGACGCCACCGGCACGGCGATCGAGGTCAGATTCGCCGTCGACCGCTGACCCCGACGCGTCTCACCGAACCCACGCCTTCAACGGTTCGGTCTCGAGGTGAACATCCACCGGGGGCGGCACATGTACCGATGCGCCGAAGGGGACGGACAGTACTCGCTCGTATCGCTCGCCATTCGGTTCGCTGTAGACGACCAGTTCACATGTCGCCCGGTCGATCAGCAGGTACACCGGGATACCGGTGTCGGCGTACGCCTTCGGCTTCTCCCGGCGATCGCGGCGTTCGGTGTCCTGGTCTCCGGACGTGACTTCGACTGCCATCAGCACCGGTTCGGGGTCTGCCCACTCGCCCTGGCCTACGAACGCATCGGCGGCGGCCAGGACGCCATCCGGTCGGGCACGGCCCTTGCGGTATCGATCGACCCGTAGACCCTGCTCGGGAGTGAGGAACAACTCGGGGCGAAGTGACACGAAGAGACGGATGAGCCATTGGATGATTCGACCGTGGTCCCCGTCCGGCATCGCCTTGGCCCCCAATTGCCCGTCGATGAATTCGAGTCGTACGCCTTCCGCGATGCGGTCCGCCGCCTCGGCGAGTTTCTCGAACTCCTCGGTCGTCATGATCGACTCGTGCACGGCGGTCATGTCCTAACGGTACGAGGTTGCCTGGTGGTGGGGGCACGGATGGCATCAGATTATCGCGAGTTCGGCGTGTTGGTCGGACGGCGCGTCGGGAGTGTGGCACCCCGACCTCCGGCGCTCGAACGAAGCGCGGGTGCTGCGATCGCGGGTCTGATTGATCGCACCACCGGCGGGTATCCGGCCGGCGAACACAGGAGGTACCCACCATGCTCGCCATCGCCGCCGCCGCGGTCTTCGGTCTCGCGCTCGTCTTCGATCTGGTCGACGCCACCCTCGGGGACACCGTCACCTCGGGCACGCTCGTCATCGTCGGGCTCCTGCTCGTCGCCCTGCACCTCGCCGGATACGGCAACGGCAGCCGTTCGGGTCTGGGCGGTCGGTCCTGGAGCTGGCGTCGGGTGCGCCGCTGACCGGAACCGCCACGGCCGGGGCCGAGTCGGCGAGGAAGCCGGCATGGCCGAGGCTGTCCGGCAGCGCTTCTCGCTGTAGACCGCGGACGCCCGAATGGCCTTGTCCGCCAAGGGCTTCGGGTCAGCGCTGTCGGTCGAGCCGGCGGACGACCAGGTCCAGGAAGGCGTCCACCTCCTCGCGGTGGTAGGCGGGGTAGCCGTGGGCGACGGTGTGGAACTCGGTGTGGCGCACCTCGTCCGCGGTGAGTCGACTGGGGCCGTCGTGGGCCAGGGTGGCCGCGAGGCGGTCCAGGAACGCGCCCACCTCCGCGGCCGCGTAGCCGGGCAGGCCGTACGGGGGAGCGGAGAACTGGATGCGCAGCACGTCGTCGTGGGTGAGGGCCTGCGCGTCGTTCGCGGTGGGCACCCGGCGGCGGCCCCGGCGGAGGTATTCCAGCTCGATGCACACGTGGTCGAGGAAGTCGTCGACCTGTTCCTGATCGTAGCCGCGGTGCCCGAATGGCGGTGCGCCGAACTGGACCTGGCGGATATCGGCGGCCGTGAGGTGGTCGCGGCCGAGGATGGTATCGGCTATGCGCGCGCAGAAGGCATCCACCTCGGCCGGGTTGTAGCCGTGGTGGCGGGCTTTGCCGAATCGCTTGCGGCGGACTTCCTCGGGAGTCACGCGGGTCATTGTGCACGGCGGGCCGGAGCCGGTCGCGAGCGAGGTCCGGTCAGGTGGGATGGCCTGCCTCGCAGCGTGATTCCGCACGGTGGTGATCGGATCTATCGGTCTTTCGGGGCGGCGCGGTTCATTCCGGACGGCTAGGTCTTTTCGGACGGCTCAGTCTTTTCGGACGCCGTCGATGAGCAGGCGGCGGATCGCCTGGGTCATCTCCGACATATCGGTCTCCTCGCCGTCACGGGTATCGCGCAGCCCGTGCAGGATGGCGGCCAGGATCATGCCGGTCACGGCGCGTGCGGTATTGCGGGCGTCCAGATCCTCGCGCAGATAGCCCAGCTCCACGCCGTGCTCCAGGTATCCGGCGGTGAGCATGTCGGCGGTGTCGAGCAACCCGTAGAGCCGCATGGTCAGTTCGGAGTCGATGCCGGTGGCCTGGAACAGCAGCAGCTGCGCCACCCGGCGATCCTCCAGGAAGATGCGGTTCAGAGCCGCGCCGATGCGCTCGGTCTGCTCCCGGTACTCCTGCAGGCTGGTGGGCGCGTCCGGGGCGTTCTCGGTGCCCAGCGCCTCCACGATGCGGGTGGCCAGATCGTCGATGACGTGATCGATGATGTCGCGCTTGTTGGCGAAGTAGCGGTAGAAGGTGCCGTGGCCGATGCCCAGCTCGGTGGCGATATCGGCGATGCCGGTGGCGTGATAGCCCCGCTCGGCGAAACAGGCGAACGCGGTGTCGATGATCTCCTGCCGGAGCTCGGCCTTGCGGCGTTCGATTCTCGAGGATGGCTTCGTCACGCCCCCGATGATACGGTGTTCACAAACGGAATGAGATGTCATTCCGTGATACGTGAATCATTTTCAATGGGAGGTTCGGCGTGGCACCTCAGTACGACGCCATCGTGGTCGGCGCGGGATTCGGCGGAATGGGCGCGGGCATCGAATTGGATCGGCTCGGGCTGAGCGACTTCGTGATCCTGGAGCGCGAGAACGACCTCGGCGGCACCTGGCACGTCAACCGCTACCCGGGGCTGGCCGTGGATATCGCCTCGGTGACCTACTCGTATTCCTTCGAACCCAATCCGCACTGGTCGCGGCTGTTCGCGCCGGGCGCGGAACTGAAGAAGTACGCCGAGCACGTCGCCGACAAGTACGACCTGCGCCGCCGCATGCGCTTCGACACCGTGGTCGGGGGCGCGCGCTGGGACGGCGAACAGCAGCACTGGGTGGTGTCGATCGAGAACGGCGAAACCCTCACCGCGCGTTACCTGCTCGCCGCCACCGGATTCCTGTCCCAGCCCTACACCCCGCCGTTCCCCGGCATCGACGGCTTCGCGGGCAAGATCATCCACACCACGGCGTGGGAGGACGACTACGACCTCACCGGCCGCAGGGCCGCCATCATCGGCACCGGTGCGACCGCCGTGCAGCTCATTCCCGAACTGGCCAAACGGGTTTCGGCGCTCACCGTCTTCCAGCGCACCCCGATCTGGGTGGTGCCCAAGGTCGACGCCCCCATTCCCGCGCCGGTGCGGCAGCTGTTCGAGCGCTTCCCGGTGACCCAGCAGGGTGCGCGCCTGGTGAACACCACCATGCTGGAAGCGCTCATGGTGGTCGGGGTGCTGCACTTCAAGCAGGCCAAGCCGCTGAACAAGGCCGCCGCCGCCCTCGCCAAGGCGCATCTGCGAGCGCAGGTGCGCGACAAGGAAACCCGCGCGAAGCTGACCCCCGACTACGACTTCGGCTGCAAGCGGCCCACCTTCTCCAACCACTACTTCAAGACCTTCAACGAACCGCATGTGCGCCTGGAGACCAACTCCATCGACCACATCGAACCCGACGGCATCGTCACCGCGGACGGGCACAAGACCGAGATCGACACCCTGGTGCTGGCCACCGGATTCAATCTGTGGGATGTGAACTTCCCGGCCATCGAGATCATCGGCCGCGACGGGGTGAACCTCGGAAAGTATTGGCGCGACAACCGCTTCCAGGCTTACGAGGGCATCTCGATCCCGAAGTTCCCCAACTTCATCTCGCTCAACAGCCCGTACTCCTACAGCGGCCTGTCGTACTTCACCACCATCGAGGCGCAGATGAAGCATATGGGTCGCCTGTTCGGTGAGATGTTCCGCCGCGGCGCCCAGGTCTTCGAGGTCACCGAGGCGGCCAACGCCGCCTTCCTGGAGTCCGTCACCGACAAGCTGGGCTCCTCGGTGTTCTACGGCGGCCGGTGTTCGACCGCCCGCAGCTACTACTTCAACCAGCACGGCGAAGCGGCGCTGCTGCGCCCCAACAGCACGTTGACCACGCACCGCCACGCGGTGAGCTTCCCGCTGGACGACTACACCTATGAGCGGATCC
>NZ_JASCXP010000138.1:0-16516 GCF_030010695.1 Nocardia sp. CC201C | reverse complement strand
CGATAGCCCCGCATATGAGAGCCTTCAGCTATGAGTAGCAAACCGAAGGCCGTACTCGAAGGCGGGCCCGACGGCCTGAAGACGCGGATCGTCCCCATCACCCCGCCGGGCGTGGAACTGCGGGTGGCCTTCGAGGACGGCTACGAGCGGTTCAAGGTGACGCCGCGCTGGGCGGAGACGCCGGAGGGCAGCCTGCCGGTGTACGAGTGGGTCGCCCATATCGCCCGGTGAACTCCAGTGCCGCCGATTCAGGGATTGGGAACGGTCGGCGCGGCGGATCGGCTGCCGCAGCGGCAGCGCGGGCTTGAACATCCGCACATCCACGAACCCGCCGTGCGGCAGCACCACGGGTTCGCCGTCACCGTGAGCCGATCGGAGGAGTGTCACCGACCGGCGTAATCCGGTGTCAGCGGCCGTATCAGGCCGGTGTCAGCTCGGCATCAGGCCGGATGCCGAGAGTGGTTGTCATGACGAAGAACAACACCTCCGCAGCCACCGCGATCACGTCGACCTGGACCGGCATGGTGCCGGTCGAGGACACCGCCCTGGCCGTCACCGATACCGGCGGTTCCGGTATCCCCGTGGTCTATCTCAACGGCCAGTTCGCCACCCAGGGCTACTGGAAGCGGGTCGTCGCCGAACTCGGTGCCGAGTTCCGGCACATCACCTATGACGAGCGGGCGCGCGGCAAGTCGAAGCGTTCGGCCGACTATTCCTTCGAGGCCGCCGTCCGGGACGTGGACGCCGTGCTGGCCGCCCGGGGGGTGGAGCGGGCGCTGGTGGTGGGCTGGTCCTACGGTGCGTTCGTCGGCGCGCACTGGGCCGCCCGCAATCCGGATCGTGCCGTGGGCGCGGTGCTGGTCGACGGCGCGTTCCCGTACGACTGGCTGGACGACGCCATGGAGCAGCGGATCCGCACGCTGTTCAAGCGGTTGAACTGGGTCATGCCGCTGCTGCGCCCGACGGGTCTGACACCGCGCATGTCGGCGGCGCAGCAGGCCGAGAGCAATATCGAACTCGGCAAGCTCTCCCGCGAGCGTGAACTCGGTCCGGTGCTGGACGGCATCACCGTGCCGACCCGCTATGTGGTGGCCTCGGGGACGTCCTTCGGCAGCCGCGGTGACGAGCAGGAACGCATCCGCACCAGCCTCGACGCGGTGTGCGCCCGCAACCCGCGCATCAGCCTCAGTGCGAAGGTGTCGAGCAACCATTCGCACGTGCTGCGCAAGGACTTTCGCGCCGTCGCGGCGGCGGTCCGGGAAACGGTGGCCGCGGGGCAGCGTTGAATCGCCCGACTCAGACCCGCATCTTGCCGGGACTCCACCAGCCGGAACGGGTTTCGGTGCCGGTGGTGATCTCGGCCGGGGTGGCCGGGTAGAACTGGTCGTAGCGTTCCAGCGAACCCCAGTCGCGGGCCCAGTCGTCCTTCAGATAGGTCGGGATGGTGACCGATCCTGCGATCATCTGCGAGAAGCCGAGCGGCCCACCGAATTCCTCGGCCTGCCAGGTATTGGTGGAGCTGATGGCGAGCGGCCGGTCCGGCAGGATGCGGTAGTTCGGGACCTCCGCCACGCCGTAGCGGTGGTCGAACGGCTGCTGGCAGGGGAACTGGAGGCCGACGGCCCAGTCCAGCAGCACCGGCTGGGTGCCGCCGATGTAGTTGTTGAGCGACTGGAGCTTCGGCACGCGCGGCGGGGTGAACGCCAGCCACTGGTCACCGATGAGGATCGGGTCCTTGGCGTGGATGCGCACCACGTCGACGTCGCCGGGCAGTTCGTCCAGCGGCACCCGCACATTCCGCCAGGACGGCGCGGGACCGATGTCGCGCGGGCGGTACGAGCCGAGCTGTTCGACGCCGCCGTCGGGCAGCCGCCGCCCGTAGTCCAGGAACAGGTCCTGGCCGTAGGTCATGCGCCCGGTGTCGTCGAAGGACATGACGCGTCCGGCCACCGACATGACCACCAGCGGCGCGTCCGCGGAGCGGGCGGGCAGTTCGTACCAGCTGGAATACAACTCGGCGGGCTGCTGCACCCCGTCCTGCCAGCTGCCCATCACCGGTGTGGTGGCCGGGTCGAGTCCGAAGGGCAGCGCCGCGATGGAGCCGTTGACGCCCTCCGCGCCCAGTCCGCCGCCGGTTCCGGCGTTCTCGCCCTCGGCGAAGGCGGGGCCGATGGTCTGGGTGGAGGTGTTGCCGGTGCCGGGCTTCACCTCGACGGCGTCGGCGTCGAGCTGTTGGGGAATGCCATTGGGCGAGAACCCGACCGGCTTCTCCCCGGCGAGCGGGTCACCGTTGAGCGGCGGCCGCTCCGGGTCGATGAGGGGTCGCAGGTTGCCGCTGTTCGGATCGGCTTCCACCAGTACGTCATTGGCGAGTCCGCACGAATTGCCGCCCAGCGCGTCGATATTCGACCGGGCCAGCGAGTACGCCGGGTACTGCGAGTACGCGCCCTTCACCAGTGACAGCACCTCGAACAGCACCATGAACGCGGCCACCACGGTGAGCGGGATGGCGGCGAACTTGCGAATCCGCCTGCCGCGCTTGCTTCGTGCGTCGGCGGGCGGTTTGGCGTAGCCCTCGCGCAGCGACTGCCAGGCCACCAGCGCCAACGCCAGTCCGAACAGGATGAGCATGAAGGTGTTGGACTGGTAGCCCTGCAGGGACACCCGCTTGTCGAACCACGGCACCCCGAAGCTGGACACGTACCAGTACCCGTTGATGCCGGAGAAGGCGACGGCGAGGGTGAACAGCAGCCCCGCCAGGAACACCGACCGGTTCTTGCGGGACCGCAGCGCCGTGGCCGACACCGTCACCGCCGTCACCGCCGCCAGCGAGCCCGCGATGCCCGCGTACGCGCCGAAGTGGTGCGTCCACTTGGTCGGGTTGAACATCATGAAGAAGATGGTTCCGAAGACCACGCCCATGAGCCGCCAGGTCGGCGCGCTGGCGATACCCGGGATCTGCCGCCGCCGCAGCAGCACCAGCAGGGTGGTGATCAGACACAGGATCATGATCAGGAACGCGAACCGCCGCGACAGCGAACCGTCCACGGTCTCCACGAACAGGTAGTAGTAGCGCAGGTAGTCCTCGTACCAGGCCAGGTTGGGGCCGGTGGCCTGGCGCACCCGATTGGCTTCCATGATTCCGGCGAAGGTCTGGTCGCCGAAGACCACGACGAGCACCAGGAATCCGGCCGCGGCGATGGGCGCGAGCAGTGCGGTGGTGCCGAGTTCCCGGTGTTTGCGCACCACGATCCGCACCAGCGGCCGGATGGCGACCAGCAGCGCCGCCACGCACATGAGTCCGGTGGGCGCGGCGGCCAATGTGAACGCAGCGATCAGGACCGCGACGGCCGCGGGCAGCAGCCGCGAGGTGGCGATGGCCCGCTCGATGGACACCCAGGTCAGCAGCGCGCCCAGGGCCACGATGGGCTCCGAGCGCAGGCCGTTGTCGTAGGGCAGCCAGAACGCCAGGAACACCAGTCCACCGGTCCACAGCGCCACCTTGGAGTTGCGCACCCCGCGCCCCAGCCGCGGCACCACCTCGCGGCTGATCACCAGCCAGCAGAGGATGCCGCACAGCAGCGCCGGAATCCGCACCCACGCACTGGCGGTGGAGATTTCGGCGAACGCCTGGATGACGTAGTAGTACCAGCCGAACGGCGCTTCGGGCACGCCGTACCAGCGGAAGTAGTTGGCCATGTAGCCCGCGTGCGGCGCGACCCGGGTCATGGTGAGGATGTAGCCGTCGTCGGAGGTGTTCGCGCCGACGAAATGCCACAGTGTGAGGGTGCCGATCACCGCGCCGTCCGCCCAGGTGGGCTCGAGCCAGTGCCGCGGGAAGATGCGCCGGTGCCCGCGCCCGTCGGCGGTGTCGAGGACACCCAGCGCTCCCATGGCGATCAGGGTGAGCAGCACCGCGCCGATGAGCGCGACCAGTTTCACCACGGTCGGCGTGGAGGAGAACCGCGAATCCACGGTCATCGTGAAGGCCAGTCCAGCCGGGACCTCGCCGACCATATCGGTGAACACGCCGACCACCTGCGGCCGCAGATCACCGAGCAGCTGTCCCTCCAGCGGCACCACCACGGTCTCGGTGCCGCCGCCGGGCACCGGCCGCTCGACGGTCCGGGTCAGGCCCTCGAATTTCGCGTGGGTGCGCGTGCGGTCGGAGGTGATGACGATCTGCGAGCAGTCGCTCATCTCGGACCGCTGCGCGGACGCCACCACCGCATTGCGGTCCACCACATCCACGGTCTCGCCCGACACCCGCACGAACAGCGCCTGCAGGTCGGCCTCCCGCCCCTGTGGCGGCGCGGTCGACAGCAGGATCCCACCCCGTGGATCGGCCAGCTGCGTCACCGCCGCGCAGGGGATGCTCACATCCAGGTCGATGGGCACCTGCGACATGAGCGGCGCTTGGATATTGCCCAGCGTCCCGTTCTGCGGCCAGTCGATCACCGCCGTCGTCTGCTTGACGGGCAGGAACGGCGTGGCCAGCGCGAGCAGCGCGCCGAGCACGCCCGCGACTATCGCGATGAGCTTCGCGGTGCGGAAGTCACGCGGCGTCGCGGCGGGCGTCTCGGGCGGTGTCGGCTTGGTCAGAACAGCGGCGGTGGCGTCGGGCACGGAGAGAGATGGTATCTGGGAACACCGTGAGTGACCGCGTTCACTGGGCCGTTGCGGGACGTATACCGGGGCAAGTTGATTCCAGCCGGAAATACTCGCGGAGTCGCCCGGCGAACCTCCAGGTCAACGCGGCCTCGGAGCGAGGCTCGGCGTCTGGTCAGGAGTCAGTCGACGGAGTTCAGCGCGGGTCGTCGGTGCCGGACGCGCGCCGCTCGCCGAATCGGCCGGTGTCGCCGTGGCGAGCTTGATCCGCGCACGACCCATCAGCGCGGACCTGATCGACCAGCCCACCGGGTGCCCACCGACAACGCCGATCGATTCGGCCTCGACTCACCGCGCCCGGATCGGGGCGTCGTCCGCCAGCCCGGAACGCGTCTGCACCGTGACGTCCAGTTCCGCCGGTTCGGCGTCGCTCACGTACGGCGTGAACTTCTCCAGCGAACCCCAGTCCCGTCCCCAGTCGTCGTCGAGATAGGTGGGCACGGTCTGGGCTTTCAGGAGCAGCTCGGTCCAGCCCAGGGGGCCGCCGCCGATATCGTCCTGCCACGCGTTGGAGGCGTCGGAGCCGACCCGGTCGGGCATGATGCGCCACCGCGGGACCTCGGCGACGCCGTCGT
The DNA here is from genome assembly GCF_030010695.1 of Nocardia sp. CC201C. Taxonomy (NCBI): domain Bacteria; kingdom Bacillati; phylum Actinomycetota; class Actinomycetes; order Mycobacteriales; family Nocardiaceae; genus Nocardia; species Nocardia sp. CC201C. The sequence continues at coordinate 11,273 of NZ_JASCXP010000138.1, read as the reverse complement.
GGTGGTCGAAGGGGCGCTGGCACGGGAAGGCGAGGCCGACATGCCAGTCCTCCAGCACCGGGGCGGTGCGGCCGACGACCGCGTCGAGGGTGGCCAGCTTGGGCAGGCGCGGCGGGGTGACCGCCAGCCACTGCTTCTGGGTGATGTCGGCGTCGTGGGCGACCAGGCGAACGGCGTTGGCCGAGGCCGGAATATCGCGCAGCGGCACCCGCAGGTTGCGCCAGGAGGGTGCGGGGCCGATGTCGATGGGTCGGATGCGCCCGACATCGGTCACGGTGCCGTCGTCGGCACGGGTGCCGTATTCCACCCACAGGTCCTGGCCGTAGGTTTCGACGCCGTCGGCGTCGATGTAGCGGATGCGACCGGCGGCGGTGACCACGAGCACCCGGTAGGCCGGGTCGTCGCGCATGCTGTCGGTCAGATCCAGCCGGTACCAGTGCGTGGTGAGGTCGGCGATCCGCTGCTCGTCCTGGGTGTAGCTGCCCAGGACCGGGGTGCGTGACGGGTCGAGCCCGAAGGGCAGCGCCACATTCGAGCCGTTGATCCCGGCCTGCTGGCGGCTGCCGCCGCCGGTGCCCGCGCCGGTGGTGTTGCTGGTCTTGTTGTCCTCGGTGCCGACGGAATTGGCGCTGCCGGTGACCGTCTCCTCCTCGTCGGCGGTGAGGTCGGCAGCCACCCCGTCGGGGGCGAAACCGGTGTTCTCGGCGTTCAATCCGTCGGCGGGCGACCCGTCGAAGGGATGCAGCAGCGAATCGGCGGTATCGGTCTCCACCAGCACCTCATTGGCCAGCGCGCACGAATCCCCGCCCAGCGCACGCAGATTCGACTCGGCGATGGAGTAGGCCGGGTACTGGGTGACGGCGGCCTTGGCCAGCGACGCCACCTCGAACACCACCAGCGCGGCCGCCGCGATGGTCAGCGGCATGGTGGCGAACTTGTCGAAACGCCGCACCCCGCGTGGGGTTTTCGCGTACGGCTGCCGGTAGTGCTGGATCAGCGCGACGAGTAGGAACACCACCGCGAGCCCGAGGAACAGCGTCGAGAAACCCTTGCCGGCGATGGACGGCGCCTTGTCCCACCACGGGACACCGTAGCTGGACACGTACCACCAGCCGTTGGACCCGGTGAAGGTGATGGCGAGCAGGAAGAACACCGCCGCCGTGAACAGCGAGCGATTGCGCGGCGAGCGAATCCCGTTGACGCCCACCGCGACCGCGGTGAGCGCGGCCAGCGAGCCCGCCAGCCCCGCGTACACGCCGAAGTGGTGGGTCCACTTGGTGGGGGTGAACATCATGAGGAACAGCGACATGAACACGATGCCGAGAATCCGCGCCGACGGTCCGCGTGAGGTGCCCGGAATCCGCCCGTTCTTGCGCAGCATCACCAGCACGCACACACCGAGGCAGAGCAGCATGATCAGCACCCCGAAGCGCCGGGACAGCGAGCCGTCGGGGGAGAGCATGAGCAGCGAATCCCACCGTGTGCGCTCGTCGAACCAGGCCACGTTCGGCCCGACCAGCGTGCGCACCCGCGTCGCCTCCATGACGGTGGCCAGCGTCTGGTCGGCGAAAACGACCACCAGCACCAGGGTTCCGGCCGCGACCCCCGGAGCCAGCAGCGCGGCATACCGCAGTACCGCCGCGCCCCAGCCGGACTTGCCCTCCGCCGTGGAACGGGCGGGTGCGTCGCCGCCGCGTGTCGCTTTCGCGGCCTGCGGCTCGTCGGCCGCGCCGGAGTCCGGAGATTCGGCGGCTTCTCGCTCCACCTCCGAGCGTGGCACGACGGTCTGATGCACCATCGGGTAGTCCGCCCGCGCCCGCTTGATGATGTGCTGGAGCACCGGTCGCGAACCCGCGATGAGCGCGGCCAGGCAGATCAGCCCGGTCGGCCCCGCGGCCAGCGAGAACGCGGCGATGAGCACGGCGACGGCGGCGGGCAGCAGCCGTCCGGTGGCGATGGCGCGTTCCATGGAGCACCAGGTGAGCAGTGCGCCCGCCGCGATGAGCGGTTCGGGCCGCAGCCCGTTGTCGTAGGGCAGCCAGGCGGCCAGGAACACCAGTCCGGCCGTCCACAGCGCCACCCGGTCGCGGCGCACGCGAGCGCCCAGGCGCGGCAGCACTTCTCGGCTGATCACCAGCCAGCACACGATGCCCGCGAGCAGCGACGGCAGCCGCATCCACGGGCTGGCATCGCTGATGCGCGTCATCCAGGCCAGCAGTTCGTACGGCCATCCGAACGGTGCCTCGGCCACCCCGAACCACCGGTAGTAGTTGGCCATGTACCCCGACTCGCGCGAGGCGCGAGCCATATTCAGGATGTAGCCGTCATCGGAGGTATTGGCCCCGATGACGTGCCACAGCACCAGCGTGCCCAGCACGGTCACGTCGGCGAGCGAGACCTTCCACCAGTGCGCGGGCAGGAAGCGCCGGTGCCGCCGTCCGTCGGTGGTGTCCATCAGATGCAGGGCGATGAGCGCGATGATGGTGAACACCACCGCGCCGATCATGGCCAGCCGCTTGAGCAGGCTGGGGCTGGAGGTGAAGCGCGCGTCGATCTCGACCGCGGCCGTGGCCGCGCCCAGCCGGTCCCGTGGCACATCGGTGAAGATGCCCACCACCTGCGGTCGCGCGTCGCCGCCGACCTGCCCGGCGAACGGCGTGCCGTCCTGCCGTGTCGCACCGGTGATCTCGGTGCGCGTCTCGGCGGCGGACGAGGTCACCGTCAGCGCCCCGCAGTCGGCGAGTTCGGCCAGCGGGGCGGACAGCAGCGGAATATTGCGCACCAGCACCTGTACGGTGCGGCCGGTCTCGGGTTCGTCCTCCACCCGGACCACCAGGCCCTTGTCCACCGCCTGCCCGGATGCCGCCGGGACGGTCGAGAACAGTGTGCCGGCCTGCACTCCGTCGCGCACCACCTCGCACGGCAGTGCGACCCTGAGCTCCAGCGGCGTGTACGACACCAGCGGCGCCTCCAGATTCGCGGTCTCGCCCTGCGGCCAGTGCAGCGTCGGCCGGTCCTGCTCGATCGGCAGGACGGGCATCAGCACTGCCAGCACGACGGCCAGCAGACCGGAGATCAGGGCGATCAGGCGGAGTCGGGGTAACGCTCGGGTGTCTGCGCGCACGGACGTCGATGCTATCGACCCTTGCTCGTCCGATACCGCAACAGCACCACCCCGGAGCGAAATGCCGTGGTCTCGGTGGCTCAGGCTCAGACGAGTCCGCGCACGTCCCATATCCAGACGCCGTTGACGCGCTGCCCGTGGAATCCGAGCAACTGGTCCACGGTGAGGCGCAGGACCTCGCCGTTTTCGGTGGGCGGCAGCACCAGCACATCGGCCTGCCAGTACCGCAGATCCGCCAGCGCCTGGGCGCGCAGCGCGTCGTCGACGACCGGAACCCGGTTGCCTTTCTGTGCTTTCATGAGCAGGGCGGCGGTGGGCCGGTCGTCGGGGCCGTAGCGGCCCTTCTTGTCGACACCGGTGGGCCCCACGAAATAGCCGCCCGCCAGCGGGAAGCTGAAGTCGGCGGCGGTCTGCCAGCGCAGGGCGCGGGCGTCCGGCGGGGTCGGCGGCGGCACGATCACCACGGAACCGTCGGTGACATACCGGTTCACAGTGCCGTCGGCGAAGAAGGCCGGGGTAGGGGTGCGCTGCACCACCGGAAGAATGGTGGGGGTGAGCGGCACCAGCGCCAGGGCCAGCGCGGCGAACCAGGCCAGCGGCCGCCAGTCGGTCGCCGACGCACGCCAGTACTGCACCGCCCGCTGCGTCGCGAGCGCCAGAATGGCGGCGATGGCCGGTACGGCGGCGAAGGTGAAGCGCGATTCCAGCACCGAATTCACCAGCGGCAGCTGCTCGAACCAGTGCCAGGGCAGTGCGATTCCGGTGTCCTCGCGGCCGATCATCAGGGTCGACCCCAGCGACAGCAGGGTGAACGCCACGATCACCACGCTCGCCGCGCGCACCACCCGGTTGCGCCACAGCAGGATCGCGCTGACGGTGACGAGCAGCAGCAGCGGCCAGCCGAAGTAGGAGTTCTCCTCGGTGGGGTTGATGGCCACGTTCGTGCCCGGGGAGAGCATGCCGCCCAGTGATTCGGAGGGGAACTGGAACAGCGCCTCGAGATCGTTGCCCATCGGGCCGTGGTCGATGGACCGGTACGACTGCGGCCCGAAGAACTGCCACCACAGCGGAATCTCGGTGAGCGCCACCGTGATCAGCGCGGCCAGGGCGACCGTGGGCGTGATGCCGCGCAGCACGCGCCAGCCCGCTCGCGGCCGGTGCAAGTAGTACACGAGCGCGAAGACGCCGAAGGCCATGGCGTAGATGAGCAGCGGTTCCTCGCCCAGCGCGATCTGCATCGCCACCAGCAGGCCGAGGATCACGGCGTCGCGGCCGCGCCGCCCGAACGGTCGCGCTGTCGCGGTGTCCCGGTCTTCGCCGGCGGTTTCCGCGCGCTTGGCCAAGCGGAGGAATTGCGCGGTGATGACCGGCAGCAGCAGGAGCACCACGAAGTTCGGGTGTGCGTTGCCGTGCGAGATCATGCCGGGCGCGAAGCCGCAGAACAGGCCGCCGATCGCCGCCGCGGGCCGGGAGTCGACGAGGTGGCGCGAGAACAGCCAGTACCAGGCGAGGGCCGTTCCGGCCAGCCCGAGGGTGAGTACGAGCACGAAGGTGACGGTCGGCCCGAACAGCAGGGTGATGGGGGTGAACGGCACGCCGACGCCGAACATGGCGGTATTCGCCATCATGTTGACGCCGTCGGGATAGTTCTGCAGCACGGTGCCGAGCGGATTCTCCAGGTTCGCGACCTTGTGCGCGGTGACGGCGAAGAACCATTCCCACATGGTTTGGTCCTGACCGCTCTTGATCAGGTACCCGTTATCGGGATGCCGCCACTGTCCGGAGAGCACCAGCACGGCCAGCGTGAGATAGCCGCCCGCGATCAGGAGGTCGGCGCGGGCGAGCCGGAGGCGGTGCGCGATGCGTCGGGGCCGGGACAGGGGAGGGGCGGTCTCCGGGACGGTCCGCTCCAGCACAGCCACGGCCGACCCGGCTTCGTCCGGCCGGTCGGTTTCCCGCCCCGAATTCACAAGCTGACTCCTCTTACTGGCACATCAGCTCGCCACGCTACCGGCTGCGGCTGAGATTCCGCTGGCAAGTCCAGGAGTTATCCACAGAGAACATCACCAATCCACAGATTTCAGGCGGTTTATCCCCAGATGGGTCCAGTGCGCGGTCGCCGTGGCCGCAAGCGCCTACCGTTTCGGTATGCGATTGCATTTCGACCTCGAGGAGGACGAGGAGTTCACCGTCGCCGCCGAGCTCCTGGTGCGGCGCTGTGCGGAGTGGGCGCGGCAGCGGGGGACGCCGATCGTGGAGCCGATCGCGGGCGTCGCGCTGGAGGCCCGCCACCTGAGCAGCGACGGCCGGCTCGCGCACTGGACGCCGGATGCGGTCTGCGATGTGCTGCTGGACTGGATCCCCGATGCCGCGTCCGAGATCGGCCGGGCCGCCGACGCCCCGGATACGCTCCGAACCCTGCTCGGTTACCTGGCCGACAACGGGTTGCTGGACCCCCGAGGCAGCGGGCTCGACGAGCTCCTGGCGGCGATCACCGAGACAGAGCCCGAATTCCGCGCGGAACTACGCACCTCCCTCGCCCTGGAAAGGGCCCAGTCTCTGGACGCGGACGGCGCTCCGGGCGTGAGCGGGTGGGGCCGGATGGACGGTGCTCTGGAGGCGGGCCGGGCAGACCGGGCGGGTGGCGCTGTCAGGGCGAGCCGGGCGGACGACGCTCCAGGTGCGAGCCGGGCAGACGACGCTCTCGAGGTGAGCCGGGCAGACCAAGCGGATGAAGCTCCGTGGGCGAGCCGCACGGATGGAGCTCCGAGGGCAGGTCGCGCCGAAGACGCTCCGGGTGCGAACCGGGCGGGCGACGTTCCGGGTGTGAAGGGGGCGGATCGGGCGGGCGGTGTTCCGGGTGCGAACCGCGTGGACGGTGCGTTCGGATCGTCCGGCGCGTTCGGGACCGGCGGTGTACCAGGGGCGAACGGTGCATCCGATCCACACAGTGCATTCGGCGCACACAGCCCGTCCGGTCCGCACGGTGCCGACGCGGAGATCCCCGAGGCGCTGATGCGGGTGCTGACCGGCGATCTGGATGTGGCCGACCTCGACTCGGCCGATCTGGATCCGGCCGAGGTGGACGAACTGGTGGCGCTCCTGGAATCCGGGCTGATCAGCCACGTCCCCGACCTGCTCGGCGGCGACGAAGCCCCCGTGCGGACCTTCGCCCAACCGCCGGTCGTCCTGCCGGATCATGTGGATCTGGTCGCGGCCGCCGAGTCGGCACCGGTGGTGCGCCAGCTGCGGCTGCTGGTGGACTGGGCCGGTACCGGCCGCCCGCTCACGGCGCAGCGCCGCCTGCGGATTGCCGACGCCCGCGAACTGGTCGCCCTGCTCGACACCGGCGACGATGTGACGGGCGTCCGCGACGCGACGCGGCTCCCGGGGCTGTCCAGGCTGGTCGCGTGGGCGAAACACCTGCGTCTGGTACGTGTCGTACAGGGCGAACTGCGCCAGGTGGCCAAGGCGCGTCCGTTGCTGCGTGATCCCCTGTCGCTGTGGCGGCGCGCCTTCGACGCGGTTCTCGCATCGCCGGAGATCGTCTACGGCACAACGCGATTCGATGAGCTGGCCCTGCTGTCGGATGTGCACGAGCTGGTGCTGCCGGACATGCTCAACACCCTGTACGGCATGCCGCACCCGATGCCGCTGCGGCGGCTCGAGGAGCCGGTGTGGGCGCAGTGGTCGGAGAACTACGCGGACTTCCCGCTCTCGGGCTCACCGCTGGACGAGCGGGCGCGTATCCGCGCGGACCTGCTGACCGCATTCCAGGTGCTGGACCGCCTCGGTGCCGTCGAGTTGACGCGTGGCGTCGCGGACCCGATGTACCTGTCGGATCTCAGCGACCCCGAGTTCGATCCGGTGCCCTGGCTCGATGCCAAGGCGCGCAAGGCATTACGCACCGATCTACGCAAACCGGGCACCCTCTTGGCGCTGACCGACCTGGGCACCGCCGCCATGCGGGACCGGCTGCTCGCCGAGGGGCGTGAGGCCGGAGTCGTCGGCGAACTGCGCGCCGCCGAAGCCGCCGGACTGCTCGGCGTCATCGCCGACCACTACACCGCCGAGACCGCCCATCTGGAGATCCACGGCTGGCTCGACGCCCACCACGGCGACCGTGAGCCGCTGCTCCAGGCGATCCGGGACTGCCCTTTCCGCGGCCGCGCGGCCGCCATGCTGCGTATCCTGACCCTGGCACTCCCCGACGGCCCGCGCCTACTGCGCGCCCTGCGCGGCGACCCGGTGCTGACCCCGCTGGTGGTGGCCCAGCTCGTCTCCGACGGCGAACTGAGCACGGCCGACATCACCGATGACGAGGGCCTGCTCGCCATGGCGGAAAGCATGCTGCAATTGCTCGAACTCGGCGGCCCCGCAGCGGTATTGGAGCAACTGGCCGATACGCCGCCGACCGAACGCGGCGAGCTGGCGCGCACACTCGCCGAATCCGGACATCCGGCCCGAACGGCCCTCGCCGAACTGCTGTCCGTCATACGGACGCCGACAGTGCACGGCAGGCGGTACCGGGGCGGCAGTTGAACCGGGCCAATCGGATGAGAATTGATCGCAGGTCAAATAGATTTCCTGTTCTCTCGCAATGCGATTCGCGATAGAATCGAGATATGAACGGGGGAGGGGGAATTCAGGAGCGCGGCATCGCCCGCGAAATGCTCGCAGCGGCGACCAGCGCACTGACCTGCGATCTCACCCGCATGAATGATGACGATTTCGTCGAATGGATGCGCGAGGTCGAAACCGCGCGGCGGCTGCTGGATGCGTTGTCGCACAAGCTGGTAATCGAAACCTCCGACCGTTCACTGGGCGAACGGTCCGGTGTAGCGGGCACCAGACAATTTCTGGTCGAGACCCTGCGAATCTCCCGGGCCGACGCCAATTCCCGCTATCGCATGGCCGAGAAACTGGGCCGATTCCATCTGCTGGCCGGACTCGACGGCGCGGTCGAATTGCCGAATACCGCACGCGCCCAGTCCGATGGTGCGATCTCCGCCGACCACGCCCGCCAGATCATGAAGGTGATGCAGCGGATTCCGCACGCGGTGCCCCGCACCGACCGCGAAGCGGCCGAACTCGTGCTGGCCGACACCGCTCGCAAGGTCACCCCCGACGATCTCCCTCGCGTGGGCGACGAGATCCTCGGCTATCTCGACCCCGATGGCGCGCTGCCCGACGACCGCGACCGCTCCCGGCAGCGTCAGCTGGTTCCGGGCTGCCAGCGCCCCGACGGCATGTCGCCGCTCAACGGCCTGGTCGATCCGACCTTGCGGGCCTTCCTGGACATGGTCTTCGCGAAATGGGGACGGCCGGGCACGAACAACCCCGACGACCCCGACAGCCCCCGCACCGCCGCCGGTGCCGTCGACCCCGCCCTGATCGAGGCCGCTGCCCGGCGCGACCGGCGTTCGGCCGGGCAGCGCAACCACGACGCCCTCACCGCATTCCTAGCGGCCAGCGGCGGCCCGCAGCGCCTGGGCACCCATCGCGGCCTGCCGGTATCGGTCATCCTGACCATGAACCTCGGCGATGTCGAACGCGCTCTCGGCATCGACTCGATCGTCGAGCCCGGCGACGCGGTCGCACGCACGGCATCCGGCACCCGCATGTCGATCACCGAGGCCCTGCGCATGGCGCAGCGTTCGATACCGACCCTGGTGGTGTTCGACCACACCGGCATGCCCCTGCACCTCGGCGGCAGCCGCCGACTCGGCTCCCCGTGGCAGCGCCTCGCCCTCATCGCGGCCGAACGCGGTTGCACCCGACCCGGCTGCGACGCCCCGGCCGTCTACTGCGCCGTCCACCACAAACGCGAACACGTCGCCGACGGCCCCACCGACATCGAAAACCTCACCCTCGCCTGCGACCCCTGCCACGCTCGCATCACCAACACCCCCCAAGGCTGGAGCACCCCCGCCCCGCCCCTCGGGTCCGGCGCCGTCGGCCCCGCCACCTGGATCGCCCCCCACCACGTCGACCCCACCCGCACCCCGCGTGTCAACCCCCGCCACCACGGCGACAAACTACTCACCCACGCCCGCCGCCAGATTCTGGCCGATTACGCGCACGCCGCCGAACAACACCGGCACTGGCTGGCCGCTCCCGACACCGCTCCGAACCTGCCGCAGGTCTCCGTGGACGCCGATGGGCAGCCCCCGGACGGACAGCGCCGAGACAGCCACCGCATCTGCACCCGAAGACCTCGCCGTGGCAGTTGAACGCCACGGACAATGCATCATCCCCGCAGGCCGCGCCCGACGGGTGTGATCAGCCCTGCCAAATGCCGCTGGCGAGGAAGCTGTCCCACTGCTCCGGGGTGAACCACAGCTCCGGCCCACCGGGATTCTTGGAATCACGCACGCCGACAGCACTTTCCGCGTGAAACAGCTCGACGCACTGCTTCCCGGCATCGGATCGGCTCGACTTGTACCACGTCCCTGATACCGACTCTTTCACGGCGCATACTCCTTAATCGATTGGGATACTAGGGTTCTGGTGTCTTCTTCTGTCAACGCTACTGCCCGCAGTGCCGTGATCGCGCGCTCATACACGTCGACCTCGCTCGCCTGTTCGTGGAATACACTGCCGATCAAGCCTTCTGCGTACACCACCGGTGGTAACACCATCCCGCTCTGCCCTTTGGGCAACCGGAGCAGCGTGAAGATCTGGATTGTGTGCCCGCGGTGCGGGCCTGCCGAGAACGGTATGGCGCGGATGCTGATGTTCTCCCGTTCGCCCACCTCGGCCAGCCAGCGGAGTTGTGCGGCCATGACGGACAGTTCGCAGGGACGATTTCGCATGACGGCTTCGGACAGAAAGCACTCGAGCCGAAACGTTGGGTCATCCAACCGGAGTTGGCGCTGCCGCAGTAGCGCCAACCGCCGTTCGGTGTCGACGGCAGGAAGGTCGGGTTCATCCGTTCGGATGATCGCGCGCCGGTAGTCGGGAATCTGGAGCAGGCCGGGAACAATGGAGGGCTGATAGGCGACGATCTCCTCAGCGACACCCTCGAGACGCAGGAACTTCTCGAAGTTCGGTGCGACCTGGTCGCTGTACGCCTTCCAGAAGCCCTTCGAGTTCCCCTGTGCCTTAGCGGCTTTGTCCTGCTCACGAATCTCCTGCCACAACCGCAGCGCTTCGGTGCGATCTGTCTCTGTGGCGCAGTAGAAGTCGAGCAAGCTTCTGATCTGTGGCGTCGTCAGCTTGGTGGGCGAGCCGTCCTCCATGCGCATGAGGACGAACCGTGTCACCTCGAGATGATTCGCCGCCGCCAGTAGCGCGCTACGCGGAGCCTTCTTCCGGATTGCTTCCATGAAGTTGCCGAAATCCATGCGAGAAACGGTCAATCCGGCCATTTCGTTAGCCTCGCTATTCGGGGACTGTGGTTGCCACACACGTGCGTGGCGCACATCCATCGTATTTCGTGCTCGGTTCTCCATGCACGTATCACGAGAATTGATTCGGGTGTCTACTGGTCCTACACCCGGCGACGACAGCGCGCATCCGCCGCTCGGTGCTTCGAATCGAACCGGTACGCACGCGAGGAGATCGGCGAATGTATTGGGAAGTCTGGATTCTGGGATTGGCGGCGCTGGGTGCCCTCGTCTTCGTGTGGGCGATGCGCGGTATCGGCGAGGACTGGCGGGAGGACCGCGAGCTTCCCCCTTTCGTCCTGCCGTACGTCGAAGGCACCGGGAGCGTGGAAGTTCCGCGTCCGCACCGTCGCGGTGGCGTGCATCGCTCCGGGCGTGGCAGACATCGGTGCGGCAGCGGATTCGATGGTCGCCTGCTGGCGGCGGGTTCACCGAGCGGCGGCAAGTGATGCTCGAATCGCCGCCGACAGCGGGTGCCGACCGTGCGCCATGCCCCGCGTGGGGCTCCTACCAGCTGGCCCGTCATAGTCTCGAAGCTCACGTCGGATGTCGCGGCGTGGACTGCCCGCACAAGGCCCCGGCCATCGCGGCCTTGATCGAGGCGGTCGATGCGGAGTTGGTGCAGGTACGCATGCTGATCGAGGATGCGACATCCACCGAGCCCACGGGCGATCCCCTTGCCCGCCATGCCGATGAGTTCGCCGCTCGCCTGGCGGCCGTGAGCCGGGCCGCTGACGCAACCCGAAGCGGCGGCCGAGCCT
>NZ_JASCXP010000137.1:0-16523 GCF_030010695.1 Nocardia sp. CC201C | reverse complement strand
CCCGCCGACCTGAGCGGCACGGAGCTCTCCGACCGCGTCGATCGGCTGCGCCAGGACGCCCGCGCCGGACTGCCCGACGACCTGGTCCTCGAGGTCACCGGCGGCCCCGCCTTCGCCGCCGACATCTCCGACTCCTTCGCGGGCGCGAACACCACGCTGCTGGCGGTGACCGCGAGCGTGGTCGCCGTGCTGCTCATCCTCACCTACCGCTCCCCCGTGCTGTGGCTGGTTCCGCTGCTGGTGATCGGACTCGCCGACCGGGTCGCGATCAGCGTCGCCACCGGCCTGGCCCGCTGGACCGGGCTCACCTTCGACGGCTCCACCTCCGGCATCACCAGCGTGCTGGTGTTCGGCGCGGGCACCAACTACGCACTGCTGCTGGTCTCCCGCTACCGCGACGAACTACGCCGTGAGCCCGACCACCGCGCAGCACTGCGGCGGGCCGTCGGCCGTGCCGGACCCGCCATCCTGGCCAGCAATCTGACCGTCGTGACCGCCCTGATCGTCCTGCTGGTGGCCGCCGCGCCCAGCACCCGCAGCCTGGGTGCGCTGGCCGCGGCCGGACTGCTGGTGGCGCTGGCCTTCGTCCTCGTCGGGCTGCCGCCCGCGCTGGCCCTGTGCGGGCGGCGGGTGTTCTGGCCCTTCGTCCCTCGACCCGACGGCACCGATCTCGCCGAACGGGGCGCGTGGCACACCCTCGCCACCCGCGTCACCGACCGGCCGCTGCCGGTGCTGGCGGCGACCACGGCGCTGCTCGCGGTCTGCGTGGCGGGGCTGTTCACCGTCGATGTCGGCCTCGCGCAGACCGAGCAGTTCCGGGTGCGCGCGGAATCCGTCGACGGATTCGACACTCTCGCCCGGCATTTCCCCGCGGGTGCGTCGGACCCCACCGTGGTGGTGGCCCGCTCCGAGGCCGACACGGCCGTCGGCGAGGCGCTGACCGGGACCCCCGGCGTGGTGCGGGCGACCCCGACCGGCACCGCGCCGACCGGCCTGACCCGCTGGTCGGTGGTGCTCGACGCGCCGCCCGCCTCGGACCGCTCGGCCGAACTCGTCCGCACGCTGCGCGACAGGCTCGCCGACATCCCCGACGCGCAGGCGCTGGTCGGCGGCAGCGACGCCGAGGCCCTGGACACGAGTAGGACGGCGGGACGTGACCGGCTCGTCGTCATCCCGCTCATCCTGGTCGTGGTGCTGCTGATCCTGCTCGCCCTGCTGCGCGCCGTCCCGGCCGCCCTGCTGCTGGTCGCGGTGACGGTACTGAGCGCGCTGGCCGCCCTGGGCCTGGGCAGCTGGCTCGGTACCCACGTCTTCGGTTTCCCGGCGCTGGATACGAACGTGCCGCTGTTCGCTTTCCTGTTCCTGGTGGCGCTCGGCGTCGACTACACCATCTTCCTGGTCACCCGGGCCCGCGAGGAGACGCCGGAGTACGGCACCACCCGCGCCATGGTGCGCGCGGTCTCGGCCACCGGCGCGGTCATCACCAGCGCGGGCATCGTGCTGGCGGCGGTGTTCACCGTGCTCGGGGTACTGCCGCTGATCACCCTGACCCAGCTCGGCATCGTCGTCGGCATCGGCATCGTGCTCGACACCTTCGTGGTGCGCACCGTTGTCATTCCGGCGTTGTTCCGGCTGATCGGTGTGCGCATCTGGTGGCCGAGCCGCCCGGACGCGCACACCGCCCGGGTTTCGACCACCACACCGAGGGAAGCCGCCGTTAGGAGCGGTGACAGAACGGAGTGATCATGAACAGCCGAGCGGGAACGAGTGATTCGACCGTCCGTCGATCCGGACCGGCGCACTACGGCACCGGCGCGCAGGTGGCCGGGCTGGCGGTGATCGCGCTGCTGGTCGCCGCGGCGGCCGCGGTCGGGAATCTGTCGGCGGTCTCGACCGCCGACAAGTACGAAGCCCTGGAACAACCGGCCTGGGCACCGCCCTCGTGGCTGTTCGGCCCGGTGTGGACGCTGCTCTATTCGCTCATGGCGATCGCGGCGTGGCTGGTGTGGCGCGCGGAGCCGTGGCAGCGGGTGCGCGTCGCCCTCGGCGTCTTCGTGGTGCAGCTGATCCTGAACGCGCTGTGGACGCCGCTGTTCTTCGCGGCCGAATGGCGCGGGGTGGCCTTCGCGGAGATCCTGGTCCTGCTGGCCGCCATCGTCGCCACCATCGTGCTGTTCGCGCGCCACCAGCGGTGGGCGGCCGGTGTGCTCATACCCTATCTGCTGTGGACCGTCTTCGCGGCGGCGCTGAATCTGGCCGTCTGGCAGCTGAACACCTGACGGTGCACACCTGAGCGGAAACAACCGACCGTGCGGAGTACGACCGACCGGAAGAGGTGAGCGCGTGCGCTGTGTGATCTTCGGGGCGACCGGATACATCGGCGGCCGACTGGTGCCGGAACTGCTGCGCCGGGGCCACAGCGTGCGGCTGCTGGTCCGCAGTCCGGAGAAGCTCGCCGAGGTGCCGTGGCGGGATCGGGTGGAGGTGCGCACCGGTGATGTCACCGATGCCGAGGCGGTGGACGGCGCGCTCGCGGGCCAGGACGTCCTCTACTACCTGATCCATTCGCTCAACCGCACCGATTTCGAGGAGGTGGATCGGCGCGCCGCCGAACTCGCCGCGGACGGGGCGGGCCGGGCCGGGCTGCGGCGCATCGTCTATCTCGGCGGCATCACCCCGGATGGTCAGCGGCTGTCACGGCATCTGCGCTCCCGCGCCGAGGTCGGCGATATTCTGCTGGCCGGGTCGACGCCGGCGCTGGTGCTGCGCGCCGGGGTAATCATCGGATCGGGTTCGGCCAGTTTCGAGATGCTGCGGTATCTCACCGAGCGGCTGCCGGTCATGGTGACCCCGCGCTGGGCCCGCAACCGCATCCAACCCATCGCGGTCCGCGATGTCCTGCACTATCTGGTGGCCGCCGCGGAACTGCCGGACTCGGTGTCGGGCGCGTTCGATATCGGCGGTCCCGATGTGCTGACCTACGTGGACATGATGCACGGCTACGCCGCCGTCGCCGGACTCACGCGCCGGGTCATCGTGCCGGTACCGGTGCTGACACCGTGGCTGTCGGCGCAGTGGGTGAATCTGGTGACCCCGGTACCCCGCTCCATCGCCGTCCCGCTGATGGAGTCGCTGATCAATGACGTGGTGTGCCGTGACACCGCCATCGACGAGCACATCCCCCCGCCGCCGGAGGGCTCGACCGGCTATCGCCGTGCCGTCGAACTGGCGCTGGCCCGCATCAAGGATCTCGACGTGCCCACCCGCTGGTCGGATGCCGGTGCGCCGTCCGATCCGCTACCCACCGATCCGGAGTGGTCCGGCGGCACCGTGTACACGGATGTGCGCGAACTCGCCACCACCGCCGACCCCGACCGGGTCTGGGCGGTGATCGAGGCGATCGGCGGCGAGAACGGATGGTATTCGTTCCCGCTGGCGTGGTCGCTGCGCGGCTGGATCGACCGGCTCGCGGGCGGGGTGGGGCTGCGCCGCGGCCGTCGCGACCCGCATCGGCTGCGCCCCGGCGAGGCCCTGGACTGGTGGCGGGTCGAGCACATCGAGCGTCCGCGGCTGTTGCGACTGCGCGCCGAGATGCGGGTGCCCGGTCGCGCCTGGCTGGAGCTGTCGGTCGCACCGGGGGCCGGCGGCGGTGCGGTGTACCGGCAGCGCGCCGTCTTCGAACCGCACGGGTTCGCCGGACAGCTCTACTGGCGGTCCATCGCCCCGTTCCACGCGGTGATCTTCGGCGGCATGGCCCGCAATATCACCGGGACCGCCGAGCACGCACCGGTGGCGTGACCGGTCCCGCCGACGGGAACCCTTGTCCGCCAGCCGTTCCCGTCGGCGGGCTTCGGTCGGCGGGGTTCGGTCGACGGGCTTCGATCGGCGGACTTCGGTCGACGGGGTTCGGTCAGCGGGATGCGCTCACAGGTTCCCGACGGTGTGTTCGAGCCGCTGCGCCACCAGTTCCCGCGCCTTCTCCCGCAGCGCCGGGCGGTAGCCGCTCGGGTACACCGGATCGCCGGGCTCGTAGGTCTTCAGGATCTCCTTGGCGAGGGTGATCTTGTGGACCTCGGTGGGCCCGTCCGCGATGGCCATGACCTGGGCGTAGTTCATCATGTCCACGAACGGCAGATCGGTGCTGACGCCAATGGCACCGTGCAGGTGCATGGCGCGCTGGGCGATATCGTGCATGACCTTGGGCATGGCCACCTTGATGGCCGCGATATCGTGGCGAACCTTGCGGTAGTCCTGCTCGGAGTCGATCCGCCAGGCGGTGCGCAGCACCAGCAGCCGGAACTGCTCCATCTCGATCCAGGCTTCGGCGATCTTCTCCTGCGTCATCTGCAGACCGCCGAGCACACCCTTGCGCATGGGCCGGGAGACGGCGCGCTCGCACATCATGTCGAAGGCCTTGCGCACCATGGCGACCGTGCGCATGGCATGGTGCACGCGACCGCCGCCGAGACGGGTCTGGGCCACGATGAAGCCGAGTCCCTCGGTCCCGAGCAGCGCGTCGGCGGGCACCCGCACATCGGTGAAACGCAGATGCCCCTCGTTCTCGCTGAATCCGGGCACCGTGAAGTTCTTCACGACCTCCAGGCCGGGGGTGTCGGCGCGGACGATGAACATGGACAGCCGCCGGTGCGGTTCGGCGTCCGGATCGGTGACCACCATGACGATGTGGAAGGTGGCGAATTCGGCGGCGGAGTTGAACCACTTCTCGCCGTTGATGACCCAGTGGTCGCCGTCGCGCACCGCACGGGTCTGGAAGGCCGTCGGGTCGGAGCCGCCGGTGGGTTCGGTCATCACATAGCAGGAACCGATCTCACCGTCGAGCAACGGTTGCAGATACTTCGCCTTCTGTTCGGGGGTACCGAAATGAGCGAGGATTTCGGCATTGCCGGAATCCGGTGCCTGACAGCCGAACACCAGCGGTGCCCATTTGGAGGTGCCGATGACCTCGTTGAGCAGGGCCAGCTTCAGCTGACCGTAGCCGGGGCCGCCGAGTTCGGGGCCAAGGTGGCAGGCCCACAGGCCCTGCTCTTTCACCTTCTCCTGCAACGGTTTCATCAGCGCCCGGATCTCGGGGTTGGCGCGGTCGTAGGGTTCCGGGTACAGCAGGTCGAGCGGCTCGACCGCGTTCCGCACGAAATCGGCCACCCAGTCCAGTTTCCGCTGGTACTCCGGGTCGGTCTCGAAATCCCAAGCCATGGTCAGCCTTTCACTTGTTCGCGGCCGGCGCCGCGACACCGTCGAGGATGGTGGTGATGAGAATGTCGGCGATCTCGTCGGGGGTGCGCGCACCGTCGGGGCGATACCAACGGCTGACCATGTTCAGCATGGCCACCACGCTGTTGGTGACGACGTGATCGTTGGTGCCCAGCACTCCGGCGCGGTGGCCCTCGTCGAAGACCCGCTGCCAGCAGCCCTGAATGGCCTCGCGCAATTGCTGCAGGTCGGCCTCGCGTTCGGCGGTGAGCGCCCCGGCGTCGCGCAGGGCGATGGTGACCTCGTGCTGGTGTTCGATGATCAGGCGGACATGGTCGCGAATCAGGGTGCGCAGCTTGTCGACCGGCGCGGCGTCACGCTCGGCGACGGCCGCGGCGGCGTCCAGCATGAGCTGGGTGTAGTTGCGCCGGATCTGGAAGAGCAGCTCCTCCTTGGACCCGATGTGGTAGTACAGCGCGCCCCGCTGGATCCCGGCCCGGTCGCCGATCTCGCCGACGCCGGTGGCGTGAAACCCCTTCTCCGCGAACAGTTCCATGGCCGCGCGCATGATCCGCTCCCGAGTCTCCCCCGGGGTCGCCGCCGAGGCGGGTGGCCGTCCGCGCCGCCGCGCCGGGGCCGCGGTCATCGCCAGCCGCCGTCGAGGGCCAACGTCGCCCCGGTGCAGAAGGCCGACGCGTCGGAGGCGAAGAACAGTGCGGCCCCGACGATATCGCCCGGGACGCCGATCCGCCCGAGCGCGTTGTGCTGGGCGAGATGGTCGCGCATCTCCTGCGGCCACGCCTTGGCGATATCGGTGTCGAAGGCCCCGCAGCGAATGGTGTTGACCCGCACCGCCGGGCCGTAGGTCTGCGCCAGCCCGCCGGTGAGCGCCTCCAGTCCGGCCTTGGCCGCCGCGTAGGGCACCGCGAGGGGTTCGGGTTTCGCGGCCTCGATGGAGGAGATATTGATGATCGAGCCGCCACCCGCGGCCGCCATGCGCGGACCGATGAGCG
Source organism: Nocardia sp. CC201C (assembly GCF_030010695.1). Classification (NCBI taxonomy): domain Bacteria; kingdom Bacillati; phylum Actinomycetota; class Actinomycetes; order Mycobacteriales; family Nocardiaceae; genus Nocardia; species Nocardia sp. CC201C. Next base: position 10,299 of record NZ_JASCXP010000137.1, on the reverse strand, counting down.
CGGACAGCCGGAACGCACCCTTGAGGTTGGTGGCGATCACCTTGTCGAACATGGCCTCGGTGACCTGGTCCAGACTCGGGTACAGCAGGGACATGCCCGCGTTGTTGACCAACACGTCGACCGTGCCGTATTCCGCGTACACAGCCTCGACCAGGGTGTCGCATTGCTCCCAGACGCCGACATTGCAGGCCACCGGCAGCGCCCGCACGCCGTATTTCGCGCGGATCTCGGCGGCCAGGGCAGCACACGCGTCGAGTTTGCGGCTGGCGATCACCACGTGGGCTCCGGCGTCGGCGAAGGCGTGCACCATCTCCCGGCCCAGCCCGCGGCTGCCGCCGGTGACCACAACGACCTTCTCCGACAGGGATTTTCCCATGCACCGACACCTTCACGTCCGGGAACGACAGAAATGTTCCGCTCAGTACATTAAATGTACCGCCCGATACAATCAAGACCGGCGGCGCATCCGGAAGTGCGGGCCGCCGCCGCCCGCCACATACCCGCGAGTAACATGACGGGCGTACTTTTTCCACCCGGCTTCTCGAAATGAGGCATTAGATGACAGAGCGGATTCAGGTCGGCGGGCTCCAGGTTGCCAAGGTGCTCCACGATTTCGTGGAGAACGAGGCCCTTCCCGGCACCGGCGTAGATTCCGCCGCGTTCTGGTCGGGTGCCGAGGCCGTCATCAACGACCTCGCTCCCCGTAACCGTGCTCTGCTCGCGGAACGCGACGACATCCAGGCCAAGATCGACGAGTGGCACCGTGCTCACCCCGGCACCGGCTACGACAAGGCTGCCTACAAGCAGTTCCTCACCGAGATCGGCTACCTGCGTCCCGAACCGGCCGATTTCCAGATCGGCACCGAGAACGTGGACGCCGAAATCGCCACCACCGCGGGCCCGCAGCTCGTGGTCCCGGTGATGAACGCCCGCTTCGCCATCAACGCCGCGAACGCGCGCTGGGGCTCGCTGTATGACGCCCTGTACGGCACCGACGCCATCTCCGAGGAGAACGGCGCGGAGAAGGGCACCGGCTACAACAAGGTCCGGGGCGACAAGGTCATCGAATGGGCCCGCAACTTCCTCGACGACGCGGTGCCGCTGATCACCGGCTCCCACGTCGGCTCCACCAAGTACTCCATCGAGGACGGCGAACTCGTCGTGGGCCTCGAGGACGGCACCGACATCGGCCTGGCCGACCCCTCGGCGCTGGTCGGCTACCTGGGTGATCCGGCGAACCCGACCTCGATCCTGCTGAAGCACAACGGCTTGCACATCGAGATCCAGATCGATCCGTCGTCGCCGATCGGCTCCACCGACACCGCCGGTGTCAAGGACGTGGTGCTGGAGTCCGCGGTCACCACCATCATGGACTTCGAGGACTCCGTCGCCGCGGTGGACGCCGAGGACAAGGTGCTCTGCTACCACAATTGGCTCGGCCTGATGAAGGGTGATCTGGCCGAAGAGGTCAGCAAGGGCGGCAAGACCTTCACCCGCACCATGAACCCCGACCGCGTCTACACCGCCCTCGACGGCTCGGAGCTGGTGCTGCACGGCCGCTCGCTGCTGTTCGTGCGCAATGTCGGCCACCTCATGACCTCCGACGCCATCCTCGACGCCGACGGCAACGAGGTGCCCGAGGGCATCATGGACGGCCTGCTCACCGTGCTGATCGCCAAGCACGCGCTGGATGGCGACACCAAGCTGAAGAACACCCGCACCGGCTCCATCTACATCGTGAAGCCGAAGATGCACGGCCCCGACGAGGTCGCGTTCACCAACGAGCTGTTCGGCCGGATCGAACAGGTGGTGGGTCTGCCCGCCAACACCCTCAAGGTCGGCATCATGGACGAGGAGCGGCGCACCACGGTGAACCTGAAGGCGTGCATCCACGCCGCCAAGGACCGCGTGGTCTTCATCAACACCGGCTTCCTCGACCGTACCGGCGACGAGATCCACACCTCCATGGAGGCCGGGCCGATGGTCCGCAAGGCCGAGATGAAGGGCCAGCAGTGGATCCTGTCCTACGAGGACTTCAATGTCGACACCGGTATCGCCACCGGCCTGCCCGGTAAGGCGCAGATCGGCAAGGGCATGTGGGCCATGCCGGACCTGATGGCGGACATGCTCGTCCAGAAGGTCGGCCATCCCAAGGCCGGTGCGAACACCGCCTGGGTGCCCTCGCCCACCGCCGCCACCCTGCACGCCACCCACTACCACCTGGTGGACGTGTTCAAGCGGCAGGCCGAGATCGCCAAGGGCGGCGCGCGTGCCAGCGTCGATCAGATCCTGGAGATCCCCCTCGCCGCCGACACCACCTGGTCGGCCGAGGACAAGCAGCAGGAACTCGACAACAACTCCCAGGGCATCCTCGGCTACGTGGTCCGCTGGATCGACCAGGGCGTCGGCTGCTCCAAGGTGCCCGACATCAAGGACGTCGGCCTCATGGAGGACCGCGCCACCCTGCGCATCTCCTCCCAGCTCATGGCCAACTGGCTGCGCCACGGTGTCGTGTCCGAGGACGAGGTCATCGCCTCCCTCGAGCGCATGGCCCCGGTCGTCGACCGCCAGAACGCCGGTGATCCGAGCTACCGCCCGATGGCCCCGGACTTCGCCTCCAGCATCGCCTTCCAGGCCGCCAAGGAACTCGTGCTCGAGGGCACCAAGCAGCCCAACGGCTACACCGAGCCGATCCTGCACCGCCGCCGCCGCGAGGCCAAGGAGTACAACGCCAAGTTCGGCGCGTAATCGCGGACCATCCGCGCGCATCCCCCCGGTCGATCTCGGTCGACCGGGGGATTCGTGTCTCCGGAGTGGGTAGGCTGCGCGGCGTCAGTCGTTCCCCAGCAGAGGAAAGCTCCATGGGCAGTACCGTTCTCGATGTCGTCAATCTGATCATCGCCCGCGTGAACGCGGCCTGGTGGTGGGCCTCCAGCGGCTCTTCCGGCCCGATGCCGCTCTAGCGGGTCCGCTCCATTCCTCGGGCGGCCGCGAGCGTGCGTTCGGCGGTCGTCCGAGCCGGTGGATTCGCCGGGGAACCGCGGTGCGCGAGAATATCCGGCGTGCCGCGGCACCGGCCGCTAGGCTGCGAGGTACCCGTACCGGCGAGCTATCCGACCAGGAAGACAGCGCATATGGCCGATGAAGGCCGCACCCTCTCCGCTGATACCGGCCACAACCGGGTCGAGCGGTCCGAGAGTTGCCCGGCTGTCCGGCCGACGCCGGACCCGGAGCAGATGCGCCGCCTGGCGGCGCTGTTGCGGGGTGTCGCCGCGGGCGATCGGGACGCCTTCACGGCCTTCTACCGCTCGACTCACGACCGCGTGTACGGTCTGGCGCTGCGGATTCTGCGCCGTCCCCCGGCCGCCGAGGAGGTCACCCAGGAGGTGTACCTGTACGTGTGGAACTCCGCCGACCAGTACGATCAGCGGCTGGCCAGTCCGATCGGCTGGCTCATGATGCTCACTCACCGGCGCGCGGTGGATCGCGCCCGCACCGAATACTCCCGCGGACACCGCGATTTCGCTTACGGTCAGCGGCATCTGGGCCGAGATCACGATATCGTCGCCGAGACGGTGACGCAGCGCTCCGAGGAGCGCGCCGTGCTCGACTGTCTGGCCACCCTCACCGATATCCAGCGGGAAACGGTGGCGCTCGCCTACTACGGCGGCCGGACCTATCCGGAGGTGGCCGATGATCTCGGTATCCCGTTGTCCACGGTGAAGACTCGCATTCGTGACGGATTGCGCCGCCTGCGCAGCTGTTTGACAGGATCGGTGACCGATGCCTGACCGCTCACCCGACACCGATCTGCTGGACCTCGCCTATCCGTACGCACTCGACGCGCTCTCCGACGAGGAGCGCGCGGCGGTGGAGGAGCGCGTGCGCACCGCCGACGCCGCGGCGGCGACCGCCTTCCGCGACTCCGTGCGCGATATCCGCGAGACCCTCGCGGCGCTCACCGTGGTCGACGCGCATCCCGCGCCCGACCATGTCGAGGCGTCCGTCCAGGCCGCCCTGGACCGCCAGCTGTCCGCCGCCGCACCGGCGGCCCGGACCTGGCTGGTGCGCTGGCTGGCCGCCGCGGCGGTGCTGATCCTCGCCATCGGGGTCGGCGCGTTCCTGGCTGTCGACCGTGCGCAGCAGCGGGATTCGGGCGCGGTGACCGCGCAGCGGGTGCTCGCCGAGCCGGATGCGCGGCAGACGCGCGCCTCGGTCACCGGCGGCGGCGATATCGTCGTCACCACCTCGGCGCGCTTGGACGCCGCCGCGGTGTCCTTCGACGCGGTGCCCGCCGCACCGCCGAACCACACCTATCAGCTGTGGCTCATCCCCGAGGGCGGCCAACCCGTCTCGGCCGGTGTGCTCGACGCCCTCCCCGCGGCGGACGATCCGGCGGTGGTGCCGCTGGACCACGCCGACCTGCTCGCGCTCTCGGTGGAGCCCACCGGCGGCTCCGACCAACCCACCACCGACCCGGTGGTCGCGGTCCCCCTCGACTGACCGCCCCGCGCGGCCGACCGACCGCCCGACCAGCCAACCCGGCCGACCTAGCTGCGTGGCCGACCGAGCTGCACAGGTCGCCCACACGTAGCCGACCCATCGGGCGAGCCGCCCCGCGCGGGCGAACGACCTGTACCGTCGACCTCCCGCCCGACCGAACCGGTCCGCTCACTGCGCGGACCGATCCGCCTGTGCCGCGGATACTTTCGTCAGGCGAGCGCCACGGTGGCGGTTGCCCCGCCGAACACCCGGCGGCCGTCGTGGGTGGCGGTGAGGGCGATGGTGGCGGTCCGGGTCGCGGTGTCGATCTCGCTGACCCGACCGCCGAATTCGATTTCCCCGGCCGCACCGGGCAGCACCCGCACCGGGGTGGACAGGCGCACCCGATAACGGCGCAGGGCGGTCGGATCGCCGGTCCACGCGGTGAGGTAGCCGGCGCCCAGACTCATGGTGAGCATGCCGTGCGCGAGGACGCCGGGACCCATGCCGACCGCCTCGGCGCTGGCGGGATGCCAGTGGATCGGGTTGGGATCCCCGGCCACCCCGGCGTAGCGCACCAGATCGCCCAGGGTGAGCCGGTAGACGCGGGACGGCAGCCGGTCACCGACCGCCACCGCGGCGAGGTCGCGGCCGCCGGTCACCGGCCGGGGCGCGGGGTGGACGGGCGAGATCGCCGCGACCTCGTCGAAGGCGGGCGGTTCGGCGTCGAGCATGCCGTGGTGCAGGACGTTCTCGCCGATGGCGGCGAATCGCTCGTCCGGCCCGCCGTCCGCGCGCGCCACCAGTCCGGTGGTCGCGGTCAGCACGGCGCCGCCGTGCGCGTCGGTGACCTCGTTGCCCACCACCATGAGATCCCCGCCGAATGCCTTGCGGCGCGACAGCAGTCCGATGTGGCTGGTGAGCCGGTCGCCGACCAGGATGGGCCGATGGAAGTCGAAGGTCTGCTCGGTCTGCACCGTGGAGGTGAGGTCGCAGTCGGCGAGCAACTGCCCCAGGGCCGCCTGCACCGTGCCGCCGAGCAGGGCCGCGAAGGTGGGCGGGGCGGGCAGTGTCGCGCAGCCGTAGCCGGCGGCCACGTCCTCGTACAGGTGGGCCGGATGATCGTTCTGGACCGCGCGGGCGAATCCGCGCACCTGCTCGCGCCCGACCTCGTAGTGGTCGCGCAACCGGTAGGTGCGCCCGACCAGCGTGTGCGGATCGGCGAGGGTGGCATCTAGCACGGACTTCTCCTCCAGGGCCGGGAATGAGTTACCAACTAGTCGGTACCCGCTGGGCCGCCGGATTGCCCTCGGCACGCTGATGTGATCTACAACACATTCGCCCTGCTCGGCGTTCGCGCGCGGGCGCGCGGGCAGTGGCACTCGCCTCGTTGCGAATCCGTAATCGGTTTCGGTGAAACAAATCCGGCCACTCCACCGTTGTAGAGGTACGGCGGGGGTGGAGATCCGCACGACAAAATCCTCACGACAACGGCAGGTCCGTTGTGCCACCATGAGTTTCGACGATCATCCCGACCGAACGGTCGGCGACCCAGGGAAGGAGGAGGCGGCTTTGCATCCGGAGTACTCGCAGCACGGCAGTGATATGGACAAGCTCGAACGGCTGGGCCGGAATATCGGCCGCCTCGCCGCGCGGGCCTGACCCGCCACTTCCTCTCGTCCATTCCTTCCTTTTCACGAAACATGGTGACACCCATGCTGTTCCGTCACGCCGACGACCCGCCGGCGATAACCGTCGACAACTGGATACACACGGGAGTGCTGCTCCTCAACGCCTCCTACGAGGCGCTGACCGAGATCCGCGCCGAGCGCGCCGTGGTGCTGCTCATCAGCGGTGCCGCCGAGTCGGTGGTGGATCGGGACCCGCACTTCCCCATTCGCTCGAAGAGCCTGGAGCTGGCACTGCCGGAGACCATCCGACTGCGGCGCTACGTCTACCTCGAGCACAGCGTGACGGTCACCGACGGCAGCCGGGCCACCCTGCCCGCCGTGCTGCGGCGCGACGCCTACCGCTGCGGGTACTGCGCCGGATGGGCCCGCACCGTCGACCACATCCGGCCCCGCAGCCGAGGCGGCCCCAACACCTGGGACAACCTCATCGCCGCCTGCGGACGGTGCAACACCTACAAGGCGGACCGGACTCCCGAGGAGGCCGGCATGCGCCTGCTGTGGGAGCCCCGCGCTCCCCAGGACATGGCGAAGAAGCAGCGGCGGATCTGGAAGGAACTGGCCGCATCGTAAACCACGTGATCGGACATGAAAGGAGCGAGATCCGATGACGAAAACAGCAGTTCGGGAGCTGAGCCTGGCGGATCTGCTCCCCATCTCCGACTCGAAGGACTACTGGGCCCGCGCGGCCTGCAAGGGCGACCCGAACCACGACGCCTGGTTCCCCTATCCCTCGCAGGACTTCGACTACGCGCGCACCATCTGCGCGGCCTGCCCCATCCGGCGCGAATGCGGTGACTTCGCCGCCAGCACCGGACAGTCCGGCGTCTGGGGCGGGCACGAGTACGACCGCGGTACGCTGATCCGCGATTGACTCGCCCCGAGGCCGCCGTCATGCCCCGCACGACGGCGGCCTCCTCGCGTACCCGCCGATTCGTGTCCCGGGCCGGTTCCGGGCAAGATGGTGACCCGTGATCGCTTCGCCTCCGCCCCGGTGCCGTCGCAAACCCCGCCTGACCTGCGAGGCGAATTTCGCGTGAACATAGACTGACGATCGTGGGAACTCATCGCGCCCGAGGCCGGTCACGTGGGGTCAGCAAAGGTCCGGTCATCGCTCTGGTGGCGGTGGTGGTGCTGGCGGTGGCGGTGGTCGGCTGGAGCTGGCTGGCCGAACGGGCCAAGGATCGGGATGCGGCGGCGGCCGCCGCCTGCGCCGAGGGCACCACCACGCTGCATGTCACCGTCGATCCGGATATCGCGGAACCGGTGCGGGCGGCGGCGCAACGCTACAACGCCACCACACCCCGGGTGCGTGATCACTGCGCGCAGGTCGAGGTGACCGCGCGGGCATCGGATGCCGTGGTCGCCGCGTTCACCGCCGACGCACCGTGGAATCCGGAGCTGGGGCCGCGACCCGCACTCTGGATTCCGGATTCGTCGCGGTCGGTGGCGCTCATGCGAGTGCCCGGACTGGTAGAGGGCACGCCCGCCCCGGTCGCGGTGAGCCCGATCGCGCTGGCCGTCCCCGACCAGCTCCGGCGGGCACTGGAGGCGGCCCAGACCACCTGGGCGGATCTGCCCGGACTGCAGCAGGGTTCGCTCGCCGACGTGGGGCTGGGCGGCTGGGGCGGACTGCGGCTGGCCACGCCACCGGGTGACGACAGTCTGGCCGCCGCGCTCGCGGTCGGATCGGGGGTGTCGGGATCGGATCCGCTCACCGCGGAGGCCGCGTCCTCCGGTCAGGTGACCTCGGCGATCTCGCGGCTCGCGGCGGGTGCGCCCGAGGCGACCGATCTCGGCCGCGCGCTGCTGGATGCGGCCGGGGCCGACGATCTGCCCGCGGCGACCGTGCACGCGGTCACCGCCACCGAGCAGCGCATCAAAGCCAATCGCGGCCTGACCGCCTTCCGCCCGCTGGGCGCGACCCCGGTGGCCGACTACCCGGCGGCGCTGCTCACCGGTGACTGGGTGGACCAGACCCAGAATCTGGTGGCGGGCCTGTTCGCCGACTATCTGCGCGCACCCGAACAAGCGAAGCTGTTCACCGACAACGGTTTCGGCGCCGCGCCGCCCGCCGGGCCGCCGGTGCCGGAACAGGCGGTGCTGCTCCGCGTCCAAGAGGTGCTGGCGAATCCGGTACTGGGGGTGAGCGCCACCGCACTGGTGGACGTGTCGTCCTCGATGGCCACCACCGAAGGGGCGGCCACCCGCCTGGCCAACACCCTCGCCGCCCTGCAATCGGTGATGAACGTGATGCCGCCCGATTTCGGGCTGGGCGTCTGGACCTTCGGCAAGAACCTGGACGGGAACCAGCCTTACCGGGTGGTCTCGCGGACCGCTCCGCTCACCGACGCGCATCGGGCCGAACTGGTGCGGGAACTGTCCGACATCTCGGCGACCAGCACCCAACCCGACCGCGCCTATCCCACCCTGGAGGCGGCCTACCGCGACGCCGTCGCGAATTACGCCCCGGGACGGACCAATTCGATCCTGCTCGTCACCGACGGCCCCGACGACGACTCCCCCGTCACCGGCGACCAACTGCTGGCGACTATCGCCGCCCTCGCCGATCCGGCCCGCCCGGTGCGGATCGACGTCATCGCGATCGGCGGCCAGGGCCCGTACACCCTGCGCACCCTCACCGAGCAAACCAATGGCACCTTCACCCAGGTGCCCACCACCGACGAGCTGGCCTTCGGCAGCGCCATGAATCAGGCCCTGACCACCCCCTGATCAACTCCTCCGGCATGTCGTCGCACACTGTCGGCGAACTCGTGGGAGATTGCGGGAATGGCGCATACGACGAGCACCGACAGTTCGCTCAAGCAGGGTTTCGCCGCGGGCACCTCCATCGCGGCCGCGGTTCTGCTGCTGGTGGTCGGCGTGCTCTCGATCCTCGAGGGCATCTCGGCCGCGGCATCCGACGATCTGGTGATCGTGGATGTCAACGACTACGTCTACAAGCTCAACACCACCGGGTGGGGATGGATCCACATCATCCTCGGCGCGATCGTGGTCATCGCCGCCATCGGCCTGATGGCGGGCACCACCTGGGGCCGCGCCGCCGCCATGATCCTGGCGGCGCTGTCGATCATCGCCAACTTCCTGTGGCTGCCCTACTACCCGATCTGGTCGATCGTCATCATCGCCCTGGACGTGGTGATCATCTGGGCCGTCGCGACCTGGAAGCCCGACACCGTCTGACCCGAGCCGGACGGTGCACGGCGCCCCATCGATCCGCGCGATCGGTGGGGCGCCGTCGGGTGTTCGGGGGGTGCGCCATTAACGCGGACGGATTCACACTGGATACCAGGAGACCGGCGACCACGCCGGGCGGGTAGCACAGGGAGGACCCGTGGCTCTCCACCAGGGTGCGATATTCGCCGGATACGCCATCCAGCGCGTGATCGGCGTGGGCGGCATGGGCACGGTGTATCTGGCCCGCCATCCCCGGCTGCCCATGGATGTCGCGCTCAAGGTCCTCTCGGCGGATCTGGGCCGCGATCCCGCGGCGCGCGCGTACTTCGAACGGGAGGCCGAGATCGCGGCGCGGTTGCAGCATCCGAATATCGTGCGGGTGCACGACCGCGGCACCGAGGGCGACCACCTGTGGATCGCCATGGACTACGTGGACGGCCCCGATATCGGGCGGGTGCTGCGCGACGGGCCGCTCGCGGCCGAATTCGCGGTGGAGGTGATCGCGCAGGCCGCCGACGGTCTCGATCACGCGCATCGGCGCGGGGTGCTGCACCGCGATGTCAAACCCGCGAATCTGCTCACCACCGCGGTCCGGCAGCGGCGGCACGTGTACCTGACCGATTTCGGTATCGCCCGCAGTCTGGACGACACCACCACCGTCACCACCTCGGTGCGCGCGACCTTCGCCTACGCGGCCCCCGAACTGCTCACCGGGCATCCACTCGACCGGCGCGCCGATGTGTACGCGCTGGGCGCGACGCTGTACCGGCTGCTCACCGATACGGTGCCCTATCCCCGCGACACCCTCGCCGCGGTCCTGCACGCCCATCTGCACCAGACTCCGCCGCAGGCCACCTCGTGCCGACCGGATCTGCCCGCCGGGGTGGACCGGGTGATCGCCACCGCCATGGCCAAGGACCCGGCGGACCGC
>NZ_JASCXP010000136.1:0-16541 GCF_030010695.1 Nocardia sp. CC201C | reverse complement strand
CCGGATCATCCGGCGGCGGTGTGCGCGCGGGCGTGTTCGGCGGCGGATAGCGGTCGTACCCGGGGTGCCGATCGATGAGCGGGTACTCCTCGTCCCTCCACCGCCCGGACTCGGCGTCAGGGTCACGAGGAGATGTCACGCCCCAATTCTTGCAGTGTCCACCGACGGCGTCGCGGGCCGCCGCACCCGGACGTGCCCACCAGCGCGAATGCGATGGGCGGGACCGTCACTCCGGGACGAAGCGGACCTCGAAGGAGGTGGGCCACTTCTTGCCGGTGAGCAGGAAGCGGTCGGTGCCGGGGAGGTGCGCGATGCCGTTGAGCACATCGCTGGACGGCGTGCGGGCCGAGCGCGGCAGCAGCCCGGACGCGTCGATGACGGCGAGCACGGTGCCGGTGTCGGGGTCGATGCGCAGGATGGTGTCGGTGGGCCAGGCGTTGGCGTAGACGGAACCGTCGGGCGCGCAGTCGAGTTCGTTGAGCCGCGTATCGCCACGGCTGGCGAGGGTGACCTCGCCGACGGGGGCGAAGGTCTCCGGATCGCGGAAGGTCAGGGTGGCGGTGCCATTGCTCATGACGATGCGGTCGCCGCGCGTGCACAGGCCCCAGCCCTCACCCTCGTAGTCGGTGCGGCGCAGTTCGGTCAGGGTCTGGGCGTCGCGGGCGATGGCGACGCCCTCGGTGTAGGTGAGCTGCCACAGCACGTCACCGGCCCGCGTGATGCCCTCCCCGAACAGCGGTGCGGGCAGGTCGGCGCGGGCGTGTTCGGCGCCGGTGGCCAGGTCGCTGGCGCGGACCAGGGATTCCCCGGGCAGGCCGGTGCTCTCGTACAGCACGCCGTCGTGGATCTCGAGGCCCTGAGTGAACAGGGCCGGGTCGTGCGGACGCGTGGCCACCACTTCGGCGCGCAGCCGCGGCGCGTCGTCCGGTTCCGCCGAGCCGCACGCGGCTGCGGCTCCGAACAGCGCCGTCGCCGCCAGAAACACGGCGATGCGCCGTCCGAACAGGCCAGTCACCACCGGTGCACGGTGTTTGCGCTCCATACGGCAAAATGTAGGACGTGAGCGCTGTTCCTGTTTCGGAGTCCGGTGTGCGGCCGATCCTGGCGGAGGCGGTCGAGCAGGCCCGTCGCGCGCTCGTGGAGCTGGAACCGACCGGTGTCGGTGTCCATCTCGGCGTGTCGGCGGAGGACGAGTCCTCGGCCACCCATCACTTCGAGGCCACCCTGCCCGGCTACCGCGGCTGGCAGTGGGCGGTCGTGGTGGCCGCGCCGTCGGAGGCCGACCACGCGACCGTGAGCGAGTCCGCACTGCTGCCCGGGCCCGACGCCCTGGTGGCTCCCGACTTCATTCCGTGGGATCAACGCATCCGCCCCGGCGATCTGGCCCCCGGCGATCTGCTGGCCCCGCCCGCCGACGATCCGCGCCTGGTCCCCGGCTATCTGGCCACCGGCGATCCGGTCGTCGACGACGTCGCCCTGGAACTCGGACTCGGCCGCAGTCAGGTGCTGTCCCGCGAAGGCCGCGAGGAAGCCGCCGACCGCTGGTACTCCGAATTCGGCCCCGACACCGATATGGCCCGCGCCGCCCCCTCCACCTGCGGCCTCTGCGGCTTCTACGTCCCCCTCGCCGGTTCCCTGCGCGCCGCCTTCGGCGTCTGCGCCAACGCCATGGGCGCCGACGGCCACGTGGTGCACGTCGACTACGGCTGCGGCGCCCACTCCGACACCGCCCTCCCCACCGGCTCCGGCTCCCCCCGCTACGAGGCCTACGACGACGCCGCCGTCGAGGTGATCCCCACCGCCGACCTGCGTCGGCCGGAGGAGGCGAACACACCCGCCAGCGCACCGGAACGGACCGAGGCCGCGACGGACGCCGGCCAGGATGCCGAGCAGGCGACCTTCATCGAGGAAACGGCGACTGACGACGGCACCCCTGCCGCCGCTGATGTCGCGGACGCCACCGCCGCGCCGACGCTGGACCGCGCGGATGCCCCCACGGCGTCGGCCGATGCCGCCGAGGCGGTCGCGCCGGTCGAGGTGCCGGGTGGGGAGTTCGGTGCGCCGGTGGCCTACTCGTCGGATCCGGCGGTCGCCGCGGTGTCCGGGGCGGGGGTGGTGGACTCCGGTGAGGCCACGCTGTTCGATCTGTACGACCCGGATGCCGGGCCCTACGACGATGCCTGGGGCGTCACCGCGGTGAATGTGGAGCCGCAGGGCGGCGAATCCGCGCCGGGATCGAACTGAGTCCGCGGCGGGGTCGTTCCCGCCGCGCCTTCGAGCGATTCGACTCCCGTATCGCTACGCACCGCCGTGAAAGGGGTGTTCGGATTGGTTAGCGGGGTGGCGGATCCGTTCGGGACCGCGGCATTGCGCGAGGGTGTGCTCGCCGCCTGGCGCGGCTCGCCCACCCGTCTGCGGGAGGATGCGGCCACCGAGGCGGATCTGGTGCGGGCGGGCTACCGCGACCGGGTGCTCACCGAGTTGGCCCAGAACGCCGCCGACGCCGCGGCCAAGGCCGGGGTGGCGGGTCGTATCGCGGTGTGGCTGACCGACGGCCGCCTGCACATCGCGAATACCGGTGTGCCCCTGGATGTCTCGGGCGTGCACGCACTGACCGCCCTGCGCGCCTCCGCCAAGACCGGCGCGGACACCGCGGTGGGCCGCTTCGGCGTCGGCTTCACCGCCGTGCTGAGCATCGCCGACGAGATCGAGTTGCGCTCCACCGGCGGCTCGGTGCGGTTCTCCCGCGCGGACACCCGGCAGGCGTTGCGCGAAAGCGGCATTCGCATCCCCGACACCGAGCACCCGTTCGAGCCACCCGCGCTGCGCCTGGCCTGGCCGACCGAACACACCCCCGTGCCGGATTTCGACACCGAGATCATCCTCACCCCACGCGCCGACGTGGACACCCCCGCCCTGCTGGCGAGCATGCGCGCCGAAGCCCTCGACCTGCTGCTGGAACTGCCCGCCCTGCACAGCATTCGGATCGAGTCCGACGAATTCACCAGCACGGTGACCGACCTCTCACCCCCGGTCGCCGCGAGTCACGGCGGCGCCGACGACTGCCCGGCCCGCCACGACGTCACCACCGGCGACGCCGAGCACTCGGACCGGTACGGCGCCGCGGCCGAGCGGGCGGAGAGCACGACTGCGTATCACCCCGCCGCCCCCGCGAGGACCGCGCATCCGGTCGCGTACGGTGGCGCGGGGCCCGACCCGACCGAGGATCCGGACGCGTACGAACACCGCGTAGCCGAGGCAGCGACGCGCCCGGCGGAAATCGATCGGGCGGAGCACTCCGATACGCGTGGACCAGCCGCGCTCGCGGGGGACATGTACCCGGCCTCGGGCTGGGTTACGGCACCCGGCCGCACCACGCACTCGGCCGCGCGTGGCGAGACGGCGTCCGACCGGGCCGTCGGCGGCCTCCAGGAGGTGCGTATCTCCGGTCCGAGCGGAGAGGCGCACCGCTGGTGGCAGTTCCGTACCGGCCGGGCGCGGTGGCTGCTTCCGCTGCGGGACGGTCGTCCGGTCGCCGCCGCACCCGATGTGCTGCGGGCGCCGACCCGTTCGGACGAGGAGCTCTCCCTGCCGGCGCTGCTGATCGCCGACATTCCCATGCAACCGGATCGCCGCCGCTTGCTCCCCGGCGCGCGCATTGCCGAGTTGGCCTCCGGTTATGCGGATTTCGCGCGTGCGCTGCCCGCCCGTGACCGGCTGCTCCTGGTTCCCACGCCCGGCTTCGCCCGCAGTGAGGCCGATGGTCTGCTGCGTGAGGCGCTGGTCGCGGAACTGGGTGGGCAGCCGTGGCTCCCGGTCCTCCACGCCGAACCGGAGGACGAACCCGTCCCTGCCGCGGCGGGTCTCGCAGTGGTGGCCGTCGAGCGGCCTCGGCGGGCGAGCGTATTCATCGGGGTGACCGATGAATTGGCGGGTGTGCTCGCCGAAATCGTTGGTCCGCTGGTGGTTCCGGAGTTGTCCGGCCGGTCGACCGCCGATGCGCTGTCGGTGCTGGATGTGCACCGGATCGGGTTGGCGCGGATCGCGGAGCTGTCAGGGAGTGTGGAACGCCCACCGCAGTGGTGGTATTCGCTCTACGACGCGCTGGAGCCGTTCGTCGGCGACCCGCTGGCGGTGGAGGAGCTGGGTGCGCTGGCGGTGCCGCTGGCGGACGGTCGGATGGTGACCGGGCCACGCACCGTGGTGCTCGACGACCACCTGGAGTCCGCGGTACCGGTGCACTGGGCACGCCTGGTGCATCCGGAGGCGGCGCATCCGCTGCTCGGGCGGCTCGGTGCGCGCCCAGCGGGTCCCGAGGAGCTGCTGCGTGATCCGGCGCTGCACGCCCAGCTCGAGCACGATCCCGCCGATCCGGACACGGTGGAGGCGGTGTTGAACCTGGCCGCGTACGCCAATCCCGGCGCGGGCATCGTCGAACCCGGTTCCGGAGCAACGGATCCGGTCCGAGGTGAGCCAGCCGCCCCGGTCCCCGGACTGCTGCCCACCTGGCTCGGCCTGCTCGAAATCCCGGACGACACCGGCGATCTCGTCCCCGCCGACGAATTGCTGCTTCCGGATGCCCCGCTGGCGCGGGTCCTGGTCGAGGATTCGCCCTTCGGCACCGTCGCCGACGACCTGGTGCGCCGCTATGGCCCGACCGCCCTGCGGGCGGTCGGCGTGGGCTGGGGTTTCACCGTGGTGGCGGAATCGGATCCGACCGGCCCCGACCATCATCTCGACGACGAGGAGACCTGGTGGGAGACCCTCGCCGAGGATCCGCCGGAGCTGCTCGCCGTCCGCGATCTGGATCTGGTCGATCCGGAGCAGTGGCCGCGGGCCCTGCGGCTGCTGCTCGCCGACCCCGCCACGCGGCCGCTGCTCGCCGACCGCGACGGCTATACGGCGTGGTGGCTGCGGACGCACGCGCGCATCGACGGCACCGCGCTGGGCCTGTTCCGCCACCCGGCCGACCCGGTCTTCGCGGGCCTGCTGCCGGTACTGTCCATGGACACCGAGACCGACGCGGCCGACATCGACGCGGCCGACATCGACGCGCTGCGCGCCGTGCTCGCCGATCCGGAGATCATCACCCCGGAGCTGGCCGCCGAACTCCTCGCGGCTCTCGCGGACCCGTCGAGACATCCGACCGCGGAGGCGATTTCACGAACCCATGAGCGGCTGGCCGCGGCCACCGCCGCGGGCCGCTTGGACCTGGACGATCTGGTCCTGCCCGAGCGGGTGCGCGCCCTCTCCGGGGCGGTCATCGACGCCGCCGACGCCCTGGTGCTGGATCTGCCCTGGTACGGCCTGGCGCTCCCGCCGGACCGGCTGGTGGTCGGCGATATCGACTCGGCCTCGCAGCTGGCGGCGCTGCTGGACCTGCCGCTGGCCTCGCAGGCCGTCACCGCGCGCGTCGAGGGCACCGGCCGCCGCACCACCTGGTCGGCCGAACCGCTCGGCGTGCTGTGGCGCATGCAGAGCGGACAACCCACCCCCGCAGGCGATCTCGTCGTCCACGACGAACTGCGGGTGCGGCTGTCCGGCGCGTACGAGGCGACCGTCACGGTGCCGTGGTGGCGTGACGGCGCGGACACCCACGTCGTATCGCAGCCGCGTCCGGCGCACTAGCGAAGTCCGGCAATCGGGCGTAACGGGTCGGCGGCCGTTCGGGCGCGGGTGCGGCCGTCCGGTATCGGCGGCCCGTCCGACGTCGGGCTATTCGCTGAACTGCACCACCGTCTGCGCCAGCAGGTCCATCTGCTCGCGCACCGCCGCGCTGTCGTTGTCCACCAGCCAACGCAGCACGATGCCGTCGATGGCGGCGAGCATGAAGCGGCTGATGACGCCGACGGGGGCGGACCAGCGGGTGCCCGTCGCCTCGCGGGCGTGTTCGATGATGTCGGCGACCGTGGAATCGTTGAATGCGTACTGTTCGCGGGCGATGGCGAGTTTCGCCGGTGTCTGTTCGCTTTCGCGGAGGGCGTAGGTGGTGGTCTCGTAGGTGAGCAGTTGCCGTTCCGGGGTGGCTTCCACGTTCTGCCACATGAGTTCCAGGCCGGCGCGTATCAGTTTTTGAAGTGATTCTTTTCCACTTCCGACGTCCTGCCATACCGTTTCGTTGGCATCGACGGAATCGCGCAATTCCATCGAGAGCGCTTTGACCAACTCGGTCATGAGCGCGTCCTTGTTTTCGAAACAGTAATGCACCACACCGAGCGAAACACCGGCTGCCTGAGCTACATCGCGCGTGGTAACTCCTGCCACGCCCTTTTTTTCGGCAAGGCCGATGGCCGCCTCGATAAGGTGGGCCCGTCGTTCTTCGACGCTCAATCGGGAGGACACTCCAGGGAGTTAAGCCTTCAAGAGCCGCACAGTCAATTCGCGCGTCGGGAAAGTCTCCACTGGACGTGTGTCCAGTTCTGTGGTTCGCTGCGAGTTGGGACGAAGGGAGTCGCCGAATGGTGGTGTCGCGCAGGACTGTTCTGGCCGGTGCGGCGGCGGGGTCCGCCGCGCTCACGGCCGCCGCCACGATCGCGCTGCCGGGCGGGTCGGCACACGCGACTGCCGGCGGCGACTTCCTGATCGGTGTGGGCATTTCCGACATCACCGGCCCGGCGGCCGAATGCGGCATGATGGGTTACTCCCAGCTGGAACAGACCACCGCCGGAATCCACCTGCGGCCCAGGGCCCGCGCCTTCATCATCGGCGGCGGCGACCAGCGGATCGTGTACGTGGTCGCCGACAACGCCATGATCTTCCAGTCCGTGCACCGCGGCGTCCTCGACGAACTCGCCCGGCGCTTCGGCGACCGCTACACCGAGCAGAACGTCCTGCTCACCGCCACGCACTCGCACGCGGTGTGCGGCGGCGCCAGCCACGACTACGCCTACAATCTCTCGATTCTCGGCTTCCAGCGGCAGGTGTACGACGCCGAGGTGAACGGAATCGTGGAGGCCGTCGTCGCCGCGGACGCCGACCTCGGACCCGGCAGTCTCGAACTCGGGCGCGGGGAATTGCACGACGCCAGCGTCAATCGCTCGCGAATCGCCTTCGATCGCAATCCCGAAGCCGACAAACGGTATTTTCCGAATGCCATCGATCCGGCCGTCACCGTGCTCTCCCTGCGCAAGGGTGGTCGACAGGTCGGCGTCATCACCTGGTTCGCCACCCACAACACCTCCATGAGCAACACGAATCGGCTCATCAGCGGTGACAACAAGGGTTACGCGTCCTTCGCGTTCGAACACGGTGAGCGTGGCGTCCGGTACCTAGACGGCGGAGTCGATTTCCTCGCCGCTTTCCCACAGACCAATAGCGGCGACATGTCGCCCAATCTGAACCTGCGCCCGACCTCCGGCCCCACCGAGGACGAGTTCGAGAACACCCGAATCATCGGCGAGCGTCAATACCGCGCCGGAAAGGCCGCACTCGCTACGGCGCGCACGATGCGCGGGCCGGTGGACGCCATGCTCTGCTATATCGACCTGTCCGACATCGCGGTGGACGGCCGCTACACCCCGAACGGGCAGCCCCGGCACACCGCACCCGCCTGTGCGGGCGTCTCGCTCATCGCGGGCAGCATCGAGGACGGGCCCGGACTGCCGGGCGTGCCGATTCCCGAAGGCGTGCGCAATCCGTTCGTGGACGCGCTCGGCGGCGCGAACATGCCGGTGCCGGACTGGCTCACCGACGCGCAGGCGCCGAAGGCGATCGTCGCGCCGCTGGGCCTGCTGCCGCCGGTGCCCTGGGTGCCGAGCGTGGTGCCGATCCAGATCGTGCGCATCGGCGAGCTCTATCTTGCCTGCGGCGGAGCGGAATTCACCATCGTCTCCGGGCTGCGTATCCGCCGCACCGTCGCCGCGGCGCTCGGGGTGCCGCTGGAACAGGTGCTCATGCAGGGGTACGCCAACGCCTACCACCAGTACGTGACCACCCCGGAGGAGTACGACGCCCAGCAGTACGAGGGCGGCTCGACGCTCTACGGTCGCTACACGCTGCCCGCCTACCAGCAGGAATTTCACCGACTGGCAACGGCTTTCGCCGACCGGCAGCGGGTGCCGCGCGGCCCCGCGCCGCGCGACGTCTCGGCCATGCAGCCCGGCTTCGTGCCCGCCCCCGGCCCCGATGCCACCCCGCTCGGCCTGGATTTCGGTGCGGCACTGCTACAACCGGCCGCCGCCTACACCCGCGGTGAACAGGCTCAGGTCGAATTCGTCTCGGCCCACCCCAAACACAACCCCCGCCGCAACGGCACCTTCCTGGAAGTGCAGCGCCACACCGGCGGCGAGTGGGCCCGCGTCGCCAACGAGGGGGAGTGGGCGGTGAAGTACCACTGGTCCCGCCGCGGCCCCGACATCTCGACGGCCCGCTTCACCTGGGACATCCCCGCCGACGCCACCCCCGGCCGCTACCGCTTCCAACACTTCGCCGACCACCTCGCCCCCGACGGCACCCTGCACCCCTTCACCGGCCTCAGTGCGGAATTCGACATCCACTGACCAGGAACGGGTCCGTGCCGGGCCGCCGCCCGCCTCAGAGCCCGAGCTGAGCCCCCTTGTCCCCCCGTCGCGCCCCGCGTCGCTGAATGGCGAAGATGGTGTACCCGAGCAGGCCCACCGCCAGCCCCATGAGGCACACCGGCCGCGCCTCGTGCCACCGGTCGCCGCTGGCGAACACCACCAGCGTGGCGACCAACCAGGCGATACTGCCGATCGCCAGCACCGGCCGCGGATCGGTGAAGCGCGGCGGAATCTCCGGTACGGGTCGAGTCACCCCACCAGCCTAGAACGCCCCGCCCGGTGAGTAGCGCCTGACCTTCCCGGTCCCGCGCTCGGGACGGGCGGAGGCGTGGCTGCGGCGGTTTGCGGGGGTTTCGAGCGTTCGTGGTCACGGGTCTCGGGGAGCTGTCACTTTGCTGCCGGAAATTCACGGTGTGGCCCGGATGGGACAGGGATGGTTCGGGCTGGGTCGAATGTCGGGTTGTGGGGGGTTCGGGACGCCGGGGGCGGGAGGTTGGATAGCGGGTTTCGGCCGTTGTCGGGGTGTTCGCCTGCTGTGGTGGGGCATGATCGGTAGGTGGGCCGCCGGGCGATGGGACGGTGGCCGAGTCCGGCGTGCGGTGCGAACGTGCGCGGTCCGGGGCCGAACAGCCGCCCCCGACGCGGCTGGTCCCGTATCGTTTGCCTCTGTGACAACGCCTTCCGATATTCGAGCGCTCGCTGGTGACCTCTCACTGGCGGTGGTGCGCTTGACGCGACATCTGCGGGGTAGGCGAGCCGATGCCCAGATTTCGCTGACCCAGCTCTCGGCGCTCGCCACCCTGAACCGGGAAGGCGCCATGACCCCCGGCACACTGGCCGCCAAGGAGCGGGTGCAGCCGCCGTCCATGACCCGGGTGATCGCATCGCTCACCGAAATGGATCTGGTGAGGCGCGATCCGCACCCGACCGACGGGCGGCAGATCATCGTGTCGCTGTCGGACGCCGGGCGGGCGCTCATCGCCGATGAGACCAGCGCGCGCGAGGCGTGGATGACCGAACAGCTCGGCGGACTCAGTCCGGAGCAGCTGAAGGTGCTCGAGGAGGCCGTCACGATCATGAAGCAGATCGTCGACGAGTCGGAGTAGCGCGCGTCAGGCCCGCACCGGCTGGGATCCGAAAGGCTGGTCGCTGGAAACGATTTCGCGCCCCAGCGGGAACAGCGAGACCGGAACGAGCTTCAGGTTCGCCCAGGCGAACGGGATGCCGATGATGGTGACCGCCAGCGCGATACTGGTGAAGATGTGGCCCAGCGCCAGCCACCAGCCCGCGACGATGAACCACACCACATTGCCGAGCATGGACGGCACGCCCGCCCCCGGCTTCTCCACGGCTTCCCGCCCGAACGGCCACAGCACGAACGAGGCGAGCCGGAACGACGCGATACCCCACGGAATGGTGATGATCAGGATGCAGCAGATCAACCCCGCGACGATGTAGCCGACCGCCATCCAGAACCCGACCAACACCAGCCACAGTACGTTCAACAGCAGTCTGAGCACGCTCACCTTCCCCAGCATGCCAGCCGCCAGGAACCTCTGCCACCGTCCGTGATCGGCGCGTGATCGGCGGTACGCGCTGTCGGTCACCGTCTACCGCACAGTCGCCGATCGCCACGGCGCGCGGCGACGCCGGGTACGCCGTGCGAGAGAACCGGTGGCGGACGACGCGCGCCGCCACCGGATGTTCACGGACCAGCGTCCGGTACCGGATCAGAAGGGCCAGCCCAACTCGGCGTCGCGATCGGTGGTGAAGGCTTCGTCGACGGCGCGCAGGGCGGCGGGATCTTTGACGTGAATCCGGTTGGCGGCGGCCAGCACCCGGGCGCGGTGGCCGCCCAGATAGAGGCTGGACAGTTCGGCGGTGCCGAGTTCCAGTTCGACCGTACGGGTGGTCGGCTCGCATTCGGCGATACCGTCGTGAACGCGGAGGGCGAAGGTGCCGCCCGCGTCGCGGAACGGATCGTGCACGCCCACAACCACATCCAGGTCCCGCCGGTAGGTGCGGGCGGTCAGGGCGGCGGGCACGTCCATGATCCGGAGCCACAGGTGATCGCGACGACCGGTGACGCGCACCAGGCGTGGATCGGTGAGCAGGTAGGGGAGCGGGTCGTGGTCGGCCAGATCGCACACCACCCGGTCCACCAGGTCCAGGCCGAGCAGTACCCGCCACAGCGCCACATGCGCCTCGGCGGTGACGGCCCGGAACTCCCAGACGGTCGCGACCGATTCCCGCTCGCCCCATTCCCGGCGGTACAGCACGTAGCCGTCCGGATGCAGCAGCGCGTACAGCGTCGACGCGCCGCCGCGGTAGCGCGGCGGATCGGCGAAGCAGAGCCGCCAGCTGGCGTCCGGGCGTTCCTGCGCACCCGGTACCAGCCGCCGCCACCGGTCGTACACATCGCGAATGCGCGCCTGGGTCGGCTCGTCCAGCGGGGCGATCTCGACGCCGCCGGGATCCGGTGTGGTGGGCCGGAATTGGACCCGATGCCGGTCGATGCTGATGAAATCGCGCTCGATGGCGGTGCCGTAGCCGAACCGGCCGTAGATGGTGCCCTCGCTCGCGGTGAACATGGTGAGCGGCAATCCCTCGGCCTCGGTGCGCGCGTGCTGCTCGGTGTAGAGCGCGCGCAGGATGCCGCGCCGCCGATGCGTGGGGGCCACCGACACCGCGGAGATACCGGAGGCGAGAACGGTCCCCTCCCCGGGCACGGTGACGGTCATCCGCCGGTCGACGGCGTGGCCGACGATGCGGTCGCCGTCCATGGCCAGCAGGGCGCGGTCGGGGGTGAAGATATCGGGAATGATGTCGAGTTCGGCCGGGTCGTAGCGCTGGCCGAAGCCGGTCTCCAGCAGATTCACGACAGCGGGCCAGTCGTCGCGGGTGGACGAGCGGATGGTGATGCCATTCGTCGATGCCATGACTGGACGATTGCACGCGGGCGTGGGGGTGCGCACCCGAATTTCCCGGCGATGCGAACGGAGCCCACCTGCCGCCCCCGCCGCGGCAGGTGAGCTCCGCTCTACGAAGGAGCATGCGCGCTCGCGCTAGTCGGGTCCTAATGATCCGCTTGCGTTCGAGCCGCGGGCGGATGTGCGGGAGGGCGTTGCCGGTGGGAGGGTGCTGCGGTCTTCCCACTGCCACATCGGCGAGGTCCCCTGCCAGCCGCCCGGGAATGCGCGAAACCCGCCACCGGGTACGGGGGCGGGTTTCGGGGTGCCGGGTCAGCGGCCGGTGATGTCCTGGTAGTCGCGCTCGCCGTAGCCGGTGTAGATCTGGCGGGGGCGGCCGATCTTCAGGGGCTCGCTGTGCATCTCGCGCCAGTGGGCGATCCAGCCGGGCAGGCGGCCCATGGCGAACAGCACGGTGAACATGCGGGTGGGGAAGCCCATGGCCCGGTAGATGACGCCGGTGTAGAAGTCGACGTTCGGGTACAGGCGACGCTCGATGAAGTAGTCGTCGGTGAGCGCGGCTTCCTCGAGCGCCTTGGCGATGTCGAGCAACTGGTCGTCGCCGCCGATCTTGGCCAGGATCGAGTCGGCGGCCTTCTTGACCAGGGTCGCGCGCGGGTCGTAGTTGCGGTAGACGCGGTGCCCGAAGCCCATGAGCTTCACGCCGTCTTCCTTGTTCTTGACCTTGCGGACGAACTCCTTGACGTCACCGCCCTGCGCCTTGATGTCGTCCAGCATCTCCAGCACCGCCTGGTTCGCGCCGCCGTGCAGCGGACCCCAGAGCGCGTTGATGCCGCCGGAGACGGAGGTGAACAGGTTGGCGTCGGAGGAGCCGACCAGGCGCACGGTGGAGGTGGAGCAGTTCTGCTCGTGGTCCGCGTGCAGGATGAGCAGCATGTCCAGGGCCGCGGCGACCTCGGGGTCCACCTCGTACGGCTCGGCCGGGAAGCCGAAGGTCATCCGCAGGAAGTTCTCGACCAGCGACAGCGAGTTGTCCGGGTACAGGAACGGCTGGCCGACCGACTTCTTGTAGGCGTAGGCCGCGATGGTGGGCAGCTTGGCCAGCAGGCGGATGGTGGACAGCTCGACCTGCTCGGGATCGCGCGGGTCCAGGGAGTCCTGGTAGTACGCCGACAGCGCGTTGACCGCCGAGGAGAGCACCGGCATCGGGTGCGCGTTGCGCGGGAAGCCGTCGAAGAACCGCTTCAGGTCCTCGTGCAGCAGGGTGTGGCGGCGGATGCGGTCGGTGAAGTCGTCCAGCTGCGACCGGGTCGGCAGCTCGCCGTAGATGAGCAGGTAGCTCACCTCGATGAAGGTGGACTTCCCCGCGAGTTGCTCGATCGGGTAACCGCGGTAGCGGAGGATGCCCGCCTCACCGTCGATGTAGGTGATCGCCGACTTGGTCGACGCGGTGTTCATGAAGCCGGGGTCGAAGGTGGTGTACCCGGTGCTGGCGAGCAGCTTGCCGAGGTCGATCCCGTCATTGCCCTCGGTCGCACTGGCGACGGTCATCGGGTACTCGCCACCGGGGTAGGACAGCACCGGCTTGGCGTCGTCGTCGACGTTGATGATGTTCTCAGCGGGCACGGAAGGATCCCTCTCAGGCTTGTAACCGTCGGCATCGGTGCGGTCGGCACACGGTGCGCTTACCCTCAACGCTAGTCGCTGTCCGGAAGGCCCGACTAATGAGGGTCACCCTTGACTACCTCACAGTCACTTCGCCGCGAGGTGAGGTTCGGTGCCGTCATGTGGTATCGGCTCGAACCCTCCGGCCGGCCGTGATCATCAGCTTCCGGCCGGTACGTCCGCAGGTGCACGGCTGACGCGGTAGCGC
Organism: Nocardia sp. CC201C; assembly: GCF_030010695.1. NCBI lineage: Bacteria > Bacillati > Actinomycetota > Actinomycetes > Mycobacteriales > Nocardiaceae > Nocardia > Nocardia sp. CC201C. The sequence goes on along the minus strand of NZ_JASCXP010000136.1, from coordinate 3,219 downwards.
ACGAAGATCGGGAAGGCGATCGCCGAGATCACCATGCCGATCACCACGAGCACGCCACCACCCGCCGCGGCTACAGCGGTACCCACCGCGGCCGCCGCGAAACCATGGGCAACATCACCGATTCGGGGTCCGCCCGCCACCACCACGATGAATACGCCCTGCAGGCGGCCGCGCATCTCGTCGGTGGCGACCTGCTGGAGCATGGTGGTGCGCAGGGCGGCGGAGAACATGTCGACCGCGCCGCCGAAGGCCAGGCAGGTCAGGGCGATCCAGAGACCCGCCACCAGGCCGAGGCCGTACCCGGTCGCGCCCACCGCGACCCCGAAGCCGACCATGGCCAGCCCCCACAGCACGATCAGCCAGATCACCGCCAGCCCTTGGCGGCGGATGCGCGACAGCCAGCCGGAGAACACGCCGCCGAGCACCGCTCCCACCGACATGGCCGCGAAGAGCAGGCCCAAAGCCGTTCCGCCCGAGGGGGAGTCGCCGAAGCTGTGCTGCGCGATCTCCGGGAACAGGGCGCGCGGCATGCCGAAGACCATGGCGACGATATCGACGGCGAACGACGCCAGCAGCACCTTCTGGGTGGCGAGATAGCCGAAACCGTCCAGCACCTCCCGAATTCCGGCGCGGCGGGTCTCGCCGACGGGATGGATGGACGGGAGCTTCCACACCGCCCAGACGGTGGCGAGCAGGGCAACGGCGTCCAGCAGATACAGCATGGCCAGCCCCGTGACCGGAATGAGCATGCCCGCCGACACCGGTCCGGCGATGGCCCCGAACTGCATGACGGTCATGGACAGCGAATTCGCCGCGGGCAGTTGCGCACTGGGCAGCAGCCGCGGGTAGATGGCGGCGCGGGTGGGCTGGTTCACCGCGAAGAACGCCTGCTGCGCGGCGAACAGCCCGAGGATCAGCCACGGGTTGGTGTTTCCGGCGGCGGCCTGCGCCCAGAACGCCAGGGCGGTCAGGCCGGTGCCGGTGCTGGTGATGAGCAGCAGGGTGCGGCGGTCCATGGCGTCGGCGAGCGCGCCGCCCCACAGGCCGAACCCGATGAGCGGGACGAGGCCGAAGAGGCCGGCGAGGCCGACGTACGACGAGTTCTGCGTGATGTCGTAGAGCTGCTTGGGGACCGCGACCACGGACAGCTGCGCGCCGATGACGGTGACGATGCCGGTGGTCCAGAGTCGTCGGAAATCCGGATTCCGCAGCGGGGTGACGTCGGCGAGCAGCTTCACCGCCAGGAGATTAATGGGATGAATTGCCCGGCGGCACCGGATTTCCGGTGATTCATCCCACCATTGCGGCCCCTTGAAAACCGAGCGAATCCCGGAATCCGCCGTGGGCTCAGGGCTGGAGGCGTTCGATCTTCATGGCCGCCACATCGGTGGTTCCCGGCTCCAGGGTCACCCGAATCCGGTTGTGCATGCGGCTGCGCCGCCCCTGCCAGAACTCCACCGTCTCCGGCCGGATCTGGAATCCGCCCCAGAACGGCGGCACCGGAATGTCGTCAACCCCGGTGAACCGCTCGGTCGTCTCGGCCATCCGCTGATCCAGCTCCGCCCGCGACCCGATGGCCCGCGACTGTTCCGACGCCCACGCGCCCAACCGCGACCCGCGCGGGCGCGACCGCCAGTACAACTCGGTGACCTCCGGCGCGACCCGGTGCACCGGTCCGCGCACCGTCACCTGTCGGCTCAAGGCGGGCCACACCAGGGTGGCCGAGGCATACGGCGTCGCGGCCAGCGCCCGCCCCTTGAACGACTCGAAATTCGTGTAGAAGGTCACCCCCTCCGGCGAGAGCCCCTTGCAGAGCACGGTGCGGGTCGCGGGCTTGGGCCCGCTCGGGGTCATCTCCACGGTCGCCAGCACCATGGCGTTCGGATCGACCAGCCCGGCATGGGTGGCCTCCTCGATCCAGGTGCGCAGCAACGGCTCCCAGCCGTCGGCCAGCCAGCTCTCGTCCAGATCGGTGTCACGGCCCGGATGATTGTCCCCGGCGTCCACGCCGTACTCCACGCGCATGGCCGCGATATCCAGCGCGGACGTGACGGATTTCTCCAGGTCGGTCATGGGCCAGACGTTACTCCGGAGTAATGGTGGCGTTAAGGTCTAACTGATCGGCGAGGCCGCCCATCGATCGGGCGGCCCGGTTTGCAAGGAGAGTCACAACATGACTGCCAGCGCTGCGGTTCCCAGTTCAGCAGTTCCGTCCGACTTCGTGAGCGGTCTCGAGGGCGTGGTGGCGTTCACCACCGATATCGCCGAGCCCGACAAGGACGGAGGTGCGCTGCGATACCGCGGCGTCGACATCGAGGACCTGGTCACCAACCGGGTCACCTTCGGCGATGTGTGGGCGCTGCTCGTGGACGGTGAATTCGGTCGCGGCCTACCGCCCGCCGAACCCTTCCCGCTGCCCGTGCACACCGGCGACGTGCGCGTCGACGTGCAGGCCGGACTCGCCATGCTGGCTCCCATCTGGGGCTACCAGCCGCTGCTCGACATCGACAACGAGGAAGCCCGCGAGAACCTCGCCCGCGCCTCGGTGATGGCGCTGTCCTACGTGGCGCAGTCGGCGCGCGGCATCTACCAGCCCGCGGTGCCGCAGAAGCAGATCGACGAGTGCACCACGGTCACCGAGCGGTTCATGACCCGTTGGAAGGGCGACCCGGACCCCAAGCACACCGAGGCCATCGACGCCTACTGGGTCTCCGCCGCCGAGCACGGCATGAACGCCTCCACCTTCACCGCCCGCGTCATCGCCTCCACCGGCGCGGATGTCGCGGCCTCGCTGTCCGGTGCCATCGGAGCCATGTCCGGCCCGCTGCACGGCGGCGCGCCCGCGCGCGTCCTGCCCATGATCGAGGAGGTGGAGAAGACCGGCGACGCCCGCGCTCTGGTCAAGGGCATCCTCGATCGCAAGGAGAAGCTCATGGGCTTCGGGCACCGTGTGTACCGCGCCGAGGACCCCCGCGCCCGCGTGCTGCGCGCCACCGCCGAACGGCTGGGCGCCCCGCGCTACGAGGTGGCTGCCGCGCTGGAGCAGGCCGCGCTGGCCGAACTGCGCGAGCGCCGCCCCGATCGCGCCATCGAGACCAATGTGGAGTTCTGGGCCGCGGTCATCCTCGACTTCGCCGAGGTGCCCGCGCACATGATGCCCGCCATGTTCACCTGCGGCCGCACCGCGGGCTGGTGCGCGCACATCATGGAGCAGAAGAA
>NZ_JASCXP010000135.1:0-16592 GCF_030010695.1 Nocardia sp. CC201C | reverse complement strand
CACAGGTGGGGGGTTATGACCTGGGTGTCGGCCACGGGGCTGGTGTTCGCCTTGCCTAACACCGCGGTGTAGCCGCCCAGTGCCGCGGCGGCGGAACCGGTTTCGATGGTCTCGGTGTCCTCGCGGCCCGGCTCGCGCAGATGCGTGTGCAGGTCCACGAAGCCGGGCAGCAGGTACTGCCCGGTGCCGTCGACGATCTCGGCGTCGGTGATCCCCAGATCGGTGCCGATCTGCCGGATCTCACCGTCGGCGAGCAACACGTCCACCGGTTCGCCCTCGCCGTACAGCCGCACGCTCTTGATCAGCACGTTGCCGCCGTTCATGCCACCACCTCGTCCGTTCCGACCAGCAGGCGGAACAGCACCGCCATCCGCATATGCACTCCGTTGTTGACCTGTTGCAGCACAGCGGCTTTCGGGGAATCTGCGACCGACGCGGCGATCTCCATGCCGCGCAGCATCGGCCCGGGGTGCAGCACCACCGCGTGCTCGTCGAGCATGTCCAGCCGCCGCTGGTTGAGCCCGTAGTTGATCGAGTATTCGCGGGCCGACGGGAAGAAGCCGCCGTTCATCCGCTCGGCCTGCACCCGCAGCATCATGACCGCGTCCGCGCCCGGCAGTTCGGCGTCGAGCGAGTGCGAGATCCGCACCGGCCACGCCTCCACGCCCACCGGCAGCAGGGTGCGCGGCGCGACCAGCACCACCTCCGCGCCGAGCGTATCGAGCAGGAAGGCGTTCGAGCGCGCCACCCGGCTGTGCAGGATGTCGCCCACGATGACGACCCGCTTGCCCGCCAGGTCACCGAGCCGCTGCCGCAGTGTCAGCGCATCGAGCAGGGCCTGGGTGGGGTGCTCGTGCATGCCGTCACCGGCATTGATGATCGCCGGGCCGGGACCGCTGTAACCGCTCGCGGCGTCCTGCATCTCGGTGAACCAGCGGGCGATCTGATGCGCCGCGCCCGAGGCCGGATGCCGGACGATGAGCGCGTCCGCGCCCGCCGCGTGCAGGGTCAGCGCGGTATCGCGCAGCGACTCACCCTTGGAGACCGAGGAACTCGACGCGCTCACATTGATCACGTCGGCGCTCATCCACTTGCCCGCCACCTCGAAGGAGACGCGGGTGCGGGTGGAGTTCTCGAAGAACACCGTCATGACCGTGCGACCGCGCAGCGTGGGCAGCTTCTTGACCTCGCGGCCCAGCAGCGCCTGCTCGAACCGCTCGGCCTCGTCCAGCAAACCGGTGGCGGTCGCGCGGTCCAGGTCGGTGACCGACAGCAGATGCCTCACTTGTCACCCTCCTGGGCCAGGTACACACCGTCGCGGCCGTCGTGTTCGCGCAGCAGCACCGAGATGTCCTCGGTGCGCGCGGTGGGCACGTTCTTGCCGACGTAGTCGGCGCGAATGGGCAGTTCCCGATGGCCGCGATCGATGAGCACCGCGAGCTGCACGGCCCGCGGACGGCCCAGGTCGCGCAGCCCGTCCAGGGCCGAGCGCACGGTCCGGCCCGAGAACAACACATCGTCGACCAGCACGACCAGCGCGTCCTCGATACCACCCTCGGGCACCGAGGTGCGTTCCAGCGGACGGTGCGGGCGACTGCGCAGATCGTCGCGGTAGAGGGTGATGTCGAGCGAGCCGAGCGCGGGGCGCACCCCGGCGAACTCCTCGATCTTGAGTGCCAGTCGATTGGCGAGAGTCGTTCCGCGCGTGGGAATTCCGATCAACACGACGCGCGCGGCGGCGGGGTCGGCGGAATCGAGCGCGGTCTTCTCGATGATCTGATGCGCCATGCGCGCGATGGTGCGGCCGACATCCGAATCCGACAGCAGTTCACGCCCGGTCTGAATCCGCTCGGGATCGTGCCGCTGGGAATGCTCGGCAGCGCTCGACTTGGCGGCCCGGTCTTCGGGCACGGCCATGCCGACCTCCTTCCCCGCCTCACTGGACGGTCCGTTAAAGGATGTCTTTCGGGGCAAGAGCCTAACAGCGCCGCGCGCCGCCGAATCCGCCGCACCCCCTCGGCAACCCTGTGGCAGCCGGTGCGGCAATACGGCGACGACCAGCGGGGATCACAGAAGCGCCGGTCCGGACAGCAGGTGCCCGGTTACGGGCCGGTTGGCGACTGTGGCCAGGTTCACGTGCCGGTGCGGCACGAATGGTGCGACATACATATCTTGATGCGCATATTTCAATTCCAATATGCGCATCAAGTCCACCCCGCCAGAACTCCGACTCGGATACGGGTTCGCGGCGGCGGCATCGGACTATGATCAGACCGTTTGGTCTTTGCAGAGGTCCGCCGTCATCACCGGATGCTGGAAGGAATCTCAAATGAGCGAACCCGTGGCTTGGATCTTGGGTCTTGCCCTCATCATCGCCGGACCGCTGATCGGTATCGCACTGCGCCGCGTCGTCGATCGCATCGCCGCCAAGACCCTCGTCGCCTCCACCGCACCGGACAGCCAGACCGCACGCCGACTCGTGCTCGGGCTGGGACACGATCTGGCGGTGCCGGTGTGTGCGCTGGTGGCCCTCGCACTCGCACTCGACCTGCCGGGCATCCCCTTCCCGACCGAGATCATCCACCGGGTCCTCAAGGGCGCCCTGGTGGTCGCGGTCACCTTCGCGATCGCGCGGCTGGCCGCCGACGTCGTCACCTCCGTGATCCGCCGCATCAGCGGTATCGCCGGATCGGTGAGCCTGTTCGCCACCATCACGCGCGTCATGATCTATGTCGTCGGCGCACTGATCACCCTGGACAGCGTGGGCATCCGCGTGACACCGCTGCTGGGAGCGCTCGGCGTCGGCGCGTTGGCCATCGCCCTCGCCCTCGAGGGCACGCTCGCCAATCTGTTCGCCGGGGTGCACATACTCGCCTCGCGCACGGTCCAGCCGGGCGACTTCGTCCGACTCGACACCGGCGAGGTCGGCTGGATCACCGATGTCAACTGGCGCACCACCAGCATTCGCGAGATTCCGGGCAATGTCGTCATCGTGCCGAACCGCAAGTTCGCCGACGCCATCCTCACCAACTTCAACCATCCCGCCCAGGACATGTCGATCACCGTCGAGGTCAGCACCAGTTATGACAGCGACCTGGACCAGGTGGAGCGGGTAACCCTGGAGGTGGCGCGGAAGGTGATGTGCGAACTCGACGTGGGCGTGCCCGATGCCGAACCGCGGGTGCGATTCCACACCTTCGGCGATTCGGGGATCGGCTTCCGGGCGGTGCTGCGCACCCGGCAGTACGAGGATCAATACCTGCTCGTCAGTGAGTTCATCAAAGCGCTGCATCGACGCTTCCGGATGGAAGGCATCGTCATCCCCTACCCCATTCGCGTACTCCACACCGCCCCGATCACCGAGCCGCGCACGGTACCGCTCGTCGATCCGGCACCACTCGAGACCGCTCTTCGTACACCGTAAACCCCGGTGTGCGATGCTCGTGGGGTGAGCAACGAAGCTGACCACACCGAACCGACCCGCATGACCTTCCGCGGCTACGGCGGCATCGATATCGCCGGTGACAGCTGGGGCCCGGCCGACGCGCCCCTCGTCGTCTTCCTGCACGGCGGCGGCCAGACGCGGCATTCCTGGAAGGACTCCGGACTCGCGCTGGCCAAGGCCGGACTGCACGCGGTACTGCTCGACGCCCGCGGGCACGGCGACAGCGACTGGGCGGCCGACGGCGACTATCGACGCGACGCCATGGTCGGCGACCTGATGGCGGTGCTGGCGCAACTCGACAAGCCCGCGTTCGTGGTGGGCGCGAGCATGGGCGGGCTCACCGGCCTGCTCGCCACCGCGCACCCGGAACGGGAGCGCATCACCGGCCTGGTGCTCGTCGACGTGGTGCCGCGCCCCGAACGCGCGGGCGTGGAGCGCGTACTCGATTTCCTGGGCGGTCACCGCGAGGGTTTCGCGACCCTGGAGGAGGCCGCCGACGCGGTGGCCGAGTATCTCCCCCATCGCCGCCGACCGCGCAATCCCGAAGGGCTGCTGCGCAATCTGCGCCAGCGCGCGGACGGGCGCTGGTACTGGCACTGGGATCCGGCCATGATGTCCCGCCGCGGTGCGGGTGAGGACATCGAATTGCACAGCGAGATACTGGAATCCGCCGCCCGCGACCTGACGATCCCGGTGCTGCTGGTGCGCGGCGCGCTCTCCGACGTGGTGAGCGAGGAGGGGGTGGCCGCCTTCCGCGCATTGGTCCCGCACGCCGACTACACCGAGATCGGCACCGCCGCCCACACCGCGGCCTCCGACGCCAACGACGAATTCACCGACGCGGTAGTCGATTTCGTCCGCGCACACGTCGACGTCGACTGAGTCGCGAGCCCAGCGCATCGGCATCTCACGATTCGCCCGACACGGAACTCGTGACTGGGATAGCATTCTGGTCACGAGTTCGACCGATGCCCGGAGGTGATCGTGGCCCGAACGCAGCGAGTGGATCTCCACGAGCGTGCCGACGCGATTCTGGACGCCGCCACCGAACTGATGCTGACGACCGCTGCGCGTGACCTCCGCATCGAGGAGGTCGCGAGGCGGGCCGGAGTCGGCAAGGGGACGGTCTACCTGCATTGGGCCAGCCGCGAGGAGTTGATGCTCGCCGTCGGCGCCCGCGAAGCGGTCGCCATGCTCGCCACCGTCATCGCCGCGATGCGCGCGGATCCGATCGAGGTGGCCCTGCATCGCTATCTGCGTCGCCACTTTCTCGAGGCCATGCGGCGACCCATCCTGCACAGCCTGTTCGTCACCGACCACACCCGGCTCGGCGCACTCGCCGACCATCCGGCCCGCACCGGGCTGGCGGCGGCCAAACTCCGTGCCGCACACGACCATCTGGCCGTACTGCGTGAGCATCGGCTGCTGCGCCCCGGCCTGCATCCGGTCGACGTCGACTTCAGCGCGCAAGCCATCGCCTACGGATTCTTCGCCGCCACCCCACTGCTGTCCGGCGACACGCGCTTCACCCTCGACCATCGGGCGGATCAGCTCGCCGACGTCATCCGCCGATCCTTCGAACCGGCCCACCGGCCCGCCCCCGAACGCTACGCCGCCGCCGCACCGCGGGTCGTCGACGCCTTCGAACGCCTTCGGAACGAGTTCCGCCGCATCGCCTACGGCGCCGCCGCCGACTGAATCACCTGCCCGAGAGAGAGTTCCGCCCCATGCTCACCAGTGAGATCACCGGACTGCACCACGTCGGCCTCGTCGTGCACGATCTGAGCGACGCGATCGACACGTTCCGCCGCTTCGGCTTCCGGATCGCCGCACCGACCTATCCGGCATTGCCGCCGACCCCCGGCGCGGTGCCGGAGCCCGTCGGAGCGGGCAATACCCATGCCGACTTCGCCCGCGGCTTCCTCGAATTGCTCGCGGTCACGATCGCGGACGGGGCTCGCATTCCCGCCGACGCCACACTCGTACCCTTGCACATCCCGGCGGAGCGGCTGGACGCGACCAGAGCGGCGATCCGGCATACCGTCGCGGGCCTCACCGAACGGCTGGAGCGTTTCGAGGGAGCCCACATTCTGATCTTCGCCACCGCCGACGCCGAGCAGACCGCCGCCAGGATCGCGGCCGAAGGGGTGGCACACGGAGGTGTCGTCGTGGCGCAGCGGCCGATCACCACCGCCGAGGGCACCAGCCCCCAGCCGATCTCCTACCTCGAAATCCACGACCCCGCGACGAAGGCGGCCATCCTGCCCGAGGGCCGGGTAGGCGTCGCCGAGGACGTCCCGGCCACCGTCCTCGACGCCCAGACCGGGCTCGACCATCCCAATGGCGCGGTCGGCCTCGTCGAATGCGTCCTCTGCGTCGACGACGAAGAGCTCGACGCCACCGCCGCACGTTACGAACGCTATCTCGGTATCGCCGCGCACCACGAAAGCTCCTCCTACGGTTTCTCGCTCGGCACGCATCGACTCACCCTCACCACACCGCGCGCGGTCGCGGCGCGACTGCCGGGTGAACGGCCGAGGACCCCGGCGCTGTCCGCCTACACCATCGAGGTGACCGACCTCGCCGCCGCGGAACGGCTGCTGCGCGACCGGGACGTCCCGCTGCGCACCGCCGCCACCGGTGAGCTCTTCATCCCGGCCGCGGCCGCGTGCGGTGCGGCCGTGCTGATCCGCGCAGCCACCGCGAGCGCCTGATCGACCGCGGCCGCGCGCAAGGGTCCGAGGTCTCCACATCGATGACCCACGCCGCTGTGGCGGCGACTTTCCGTGGCACACACTGGAACACGGCAATGGCGGTGCGAGGTCGTCGCGCACCGCGAACGGGTTCCAGTGGAATCGAGTGGAATCAATGCATCCTTCCGTGCAGGCGCGGCTCTCCGTTGGGCGGACGGTCCGGGCCATGGCCCGCTGTCTGATCCGGACTCTCGAACTGCTGGCACGCCGACGCATCCACCTTCCGGTGGTCAATCGCGGGGCGCGCATCGACTTCGCGGACGGGACCACGGCGCGCGTCTTCCGGGAGACGGTGATCGACCGCGCCGCCGCGCGGAATCCAGGTGTGCTGGCCGTCGAGTTCCGGCTGCGCGCGGTGCACGGTGCGGGCCATGCGCTGTTCCGCCGGGAGAGCCTGCTCAACACCCTGCTCTTCGCCGGATTCCCGGGGCTGATCACGAAGCTGTGGCTCGCGCACGACCAGCGGGGGCGGTATCGCGGACTGTACGAGTGGGACGATCCGGCGGCGGCCGAATCGTACGCCCGCACGCTGTGGGGCGTTCTCGCGCTCGTCTGCGTGCCGGGTTCGATCGCCTACCGGGTACTCCCCGGCCTGCGGCGCGCCGACCTGCTGGAACCTGCGGACTCGTGCGGGGCGGGCGACACCATCGAGGACGACCGCTGGTGGCTGCCGGTGCGGTCGAGCCGGCCGATCGTCGCCACGGCACCCGTCGGCATCGCGTCCTGACACGCCCGACGCACCCGCTTGAACATACGTTCGATCGAACGTAGATTCGATGACATGTCCACTCCATTGCAGGGCTCGCTGCTCGATGGCTTCGACGGCGAGCCGGTCCTGGGCTCGCTGTCCGGCCTGCGGCGCACCGTGCTGGCCGAGGAGGCCTGGGTCGATGTGCTGCCCGGCTGGCTCACCGGTGCGGACGCGCTGTTCGAGCGGCTGGCCGCCGAGGTGCCGTGGCGCGCGGACCGGCGACCCATGTACGAGCGCGTGGTGGACGTGCCCCGGCTGCAATGCTTCTACGCGGAAGGCCGCGCCCTACCGGATCCGATACTGAACCGGGCCCGGGACGCCTTGACCGCGCACTACCGTCGGGAGCTCGGGGAACCGTTCCGCACCGCGGGCCTGTGCTACTACCGGCACGGCGACGACAGCGTCGCCTGGCACGGCGACACCATCGGCCGCGGGGCCGCCCACGACACCATGGTCGCCATCGTGTCGATCGGCGCGGCACGCCCCCTGCTGTTGCGCCCGCGCGGCGGTGGCGCGAGCCTGCGCTATTCGCTCGGGCACGGCGATCTGATCGTCATGGGCGGCTCCTGCCAGCGCACCTGGGAGCATGCCGTGCCGAAGACCCGCCGCCCGGTCGGCCCCCGCATCAGCATCCAGTTCCGTCCGCGCGGGGTGCGCTGAGCAGGCAATCTTGCGTTGGAGCGCACTCCAGCTCCTAGGTTCGTCGCATGAACAGCATCCCATCCACCCTTGCCGCCGCCGATCGCTTCGAGCGAGGTGCGGCGGTGCTGCGCGCCGTCTCCGGCACCGAGCATCCGGAGGCCCTCGACAGCCTCGCCGATATCGCACCCGACCTGGCCCGCCTCACCGTCGAGTTCGCCTACGGCGATATCAACGCCCGTCCCGGTCCGACGCTGCCGCAACGGCAGCTGGCGACCGTGGCAGCGCTGGCCGCGCTCGGAAACGCGATGCCGCAGTTGCGATTCCACATCGACGGCGCGCTGAACGTGGGATGCGCGCCCGGCGAGATCGTCGAGGTGCTCATCCACGTCTCGCTGTACGCGGGATTCCCGGCGACGCTCAACGCGCTCACGGTGGCGCGGGAAGCATTCCAGGCCCGGCCCGATCTCGGCTTCACGCCGACGACCGTGCCCGCCGCCGCCGATCGCTTCGACCGCGGGCGCACCACCCTGTCCGCCGTAGACGGTCATGCCGGCGAACAGGTCATCGCGGCACTGGCCGATATCGCACCGGACCTGGGTCGCTACATCATCGAATTCGGCTTCGGCGACATCTACTCCCGCCCCGGGCTGGATCTGCGGTCACGCGAACTGGCCACGGTGGCGATGTGCACCGCGCTGGGAACCGCCGCACCGCAGCTGAAGGTGCATCTGCACGGGCTGCTCAATGTCGGCGGCACCCGCGCCGAGGCCGTCGAAGTGATCATGCAGATGGCGGTGTACGCCGGATTCCCCGCGGCACTGAACGGAATCACCGCCGCGCGTGCGGTGTTCGCCGAACGCGATGAGAGGGGCGGGGCCGGGCGGGAATGAGCCGCCGCCGGGCAGGGTTCCACCCCGGCGTAACCGCTGGGGTATCCGGCCTATCTGCGCCAGCAGGCCGAATTGAGTTTGCGCCGTTTGGGACTCGACCGTATCGATCTGCTCCAGCTGCACCGCATCGACCCGAACGTCCCGCTCGCCGAGCAGATCGGCGCGCTGAAGCAACTGGTCGACGAGGGCAAAGTACGCCATATCGGTCTGTCGGAGGCGAGTGTGGCGCAGCTGCGGGAGGCGGCAACCATCACCCCGATCGCGAGTGTGCAGAATCTGTACAACCTCGGCGACCGGCACCATGAGGATGTGGTGGATTACACTGCCGCACCGGGGATCGCGTTCATTCCGTTCTTCCCGGTGGCCATGGGCGCGCATGCCGCACCGGATGGCCCGGTGGCGGCCGTGGCCGCGGCGGTCGGGGCGACTCCGGCGCAGACGGCGCTGGCCTGGCTGCTGCGCCGCTCCCCCACCGTCCTGCCGATTCCGGGCACCACCTCACTGGCACATCTCGAGGAGAACTTCGCGGCGGCGCGGGTGACGCTCAACGACGAGCAGTTCGAGCGGCTCTCGGCGGTCGCGCCGCCCGTGGCCGCGGCGTAATCCGCTGGGCAAAGCGGACTTTCAGGGCCGTCTCGCGAATTCCGGGGCGTGTTCGGGTAGTACACCCCGGCCCACCAGAAACGGCGGGATACTGCGGACGATCGGAATGCGGCGGAAGACGCGCAGGGCCAGCGGCGGTCGTTCGGCATTCGACAGGTTCACCCGGCCGCGTACCGCCGGTCCGATGACGTTGGCGTGGGCGAAGCGCTGCATGGCCTGGGTGACCGCGGTCGGCAGGATGCGTCTGCGCTGCACCCGGCGCAGGTCCGCGGTCGTCACGCCGCCCGCGCGCAATGACGGCGCGAGGATGCGCGCCGCCGCCACGGCATCCTGGACGGCGAGGTTGATCCCGACACCGCCGACCGGGGACATGGCGTGCGCGGCGTCGCCGATGCAGAGCAGGCCGTCGGTGTACCACCGGTCCAGGCGGTCGAGCTGCACGTCGAGCAGTTTCACCTCGTCCCAGCCGGTGAGGGCGTCACGGCGGTCGGCCAGCCAGGGCACCACCTCGACCATGCTGTCCATGATCTCGCCGACCGGTCCCGCGCGCAGGGCCGCATCGGCGCCCTTGCCGATCAATGTCGCCGCCTGCCAATAGTCGCCGCGATCGAGCAGGACGGCCACCCGGTCGGCGGCGAGCACCGGGACCGCACCCGCCGGATCGGTGTCGTTGCGCGGCAACCGGAACCACCACACATCGAACGGTGTGGCCCAGCGCCGTGACCCGAGACCGACGGCACGCCGCAGCGTCGAGTCACGGCCGTCGCAGGCGACCGTGAGATCGGCCCGAATCTCGCCTTCCGCACCGTCTTTCGTGCGGTAGCGAACACCCGCCACCCGGCCGTCCGCCCGCAGCAGATCCGTGGCCTCGGTGTTCATCCGCAGCCGGAAGGTGGGTTCGGCATCCCCGGCGCGTGCCAGCAGATCCAGCAGATCCCACTGCGGAACCATGGCGATGTACGTGTATCGCCCCGGAATGCGGTCGAACGTGGCGACGGTCCGCATCGTGCCGCCGATCGGCAGCTGCACCGAACGCAGCCGCCGCTGCGGCAGTTTCGCGAATTCGTCCATGAGCCCGAGTTCGTCGAGAAGTTCCAGGGTGGTGGGATGTACGGTGTCGCCGCGGAAGTCGCGCAGGAAGTCACCGTGCTTCTCCAGTACCGTGACCTCGACGCCGCCGCGAGCCAGCAACAGCCCCAACACCATTCCCGCCGGACCACCTCCGGCGACGAGACAGGTCGTGCGTTCCATCGCCGCACCTCCCGAGTCGGAATCGCACCGTCTCCGCCGATGGTAGTGGTGCTAGCGGTCGGCCGAGTCCCGGTAGAGCAGGAAGAAGTACGGCTGTTCCAGTCCGCGCATATCCATGACGCCGAGCAGCGTGCGGTCGTCGACGCGCCGGAAGATATCGATGATCGGCAGGTGATCGTAGATCATGGCGGCGCTGGACCTGCCACGGAATTCCAGGTCACGCAGTCGAGCGCGCGGCGTGCCGGCGCGCAGCAGCGGACGCAGCACACCGAGCGACCGGCGCACCGGCCGCAGCGTCGCGGCGGGCACCTTGCCCGCCAGAAACAGCGGGACCCGCCGCGGATCCACCGGGAACAACTGCCCGTCAGGGGTGCTGAACACCAGCGGCTGCACCGCGTCCGCGCTGTCGAAGCGCTTGCCGTACCAGCCGGATTCGACCAGGACGCCCCGCCACGGATGCCCGGTATCCAGCTCATCCCCGCGCCACAGCCCGTCGGTGATCTCCTCCACCCGCACGGTGGGCAAGGTGTCGAACAGTTGCCACGCCTGCTCCGGCGTACACCCGCCCCGCAGTTCCCGCAGCCGCTCCGCTCCGTCGATACCCAATCGCCCCGTCACCATCAGCCTCCACACCGAATGAATGAAAGAAATCGCCTCACAATATCTCGTTGTGATCATCGCCTCGGCGGGCGGGATTGACCTCGAGTGCGGTTGAGGACGTTGACTCGAGCCATGAGCGACACAACGAGTCAGGCGGCACCGGCCATAGCCGACACCAGCGTGGATCACACGGCGGATCGCGCGGCCATCACCGCGATCATCAAGCGGGTCGAGACCGCGTACAACACCAATGACGCCGAGTTGATGGTGGCCGATCTCGCACAGAATGCCGTGGTGGGCAATGCTGTCGGCATCCTGCAACACGGGCGGGACGCGGTACTGGAGGCGAGCCGGGCCGGACTGGCCGGATTCCTGCGGGACCAGTACGTGCGCTACGACGTGCTCGATATCGCCTTCCCCCGCCCGGATGTCGCGATCGCGCACAAGGGGGCGCGCGCGACGGATGCCTCCGGGACGCTGATCGATGCCGATCACGCCATGGTCGCCGTGTATGTGCTGGTCAAGGAGAGCGGCCGCTGGTGGACGGTGGTTCGGCAGAACACCCTGGTCCCCCGGGCCGAGTAGTTCGGCTCCGGTGAGCCCCCGGCCGGTCCTCGTACACCCCCGGCCGGGGGCTTAATTTTGTTGATCCGACAAAAACAGGGCGCAACCTCTGGTGCGCACCGTTTTAGTCATCTAGTCTAAAACATGTGCCTCACTCGAAAGGACAGTGATCACCATGGGTTACGGCCACTGGGACGACAGCGCGTACGCCGCCGCCCGTATCTTCCGCGCCGCGCGCGGACTCGACGATTTCGGCTACACCGCCGCCATGCGCGCCCAACCCTGGGACCGGTGGACCGCGCATCCGGATCTGGACCCCTTCGGCGTCACGGTGCGGGAGTCACGCGCGGTCACTGCCCATCGCGGTGCTGTTCGATGTCACCGGATCGATGCGGGTGGTGCCGCGCATCATGCAGGAGAAGCTCGGCAGGTTGCACGGCCTGTTGCGGCGCAAGGGGTACGCGGAGGATCCGCAGATCCTGTTCGGTGCCATCGGCGACGCCGATTGCGATCGGGTGCCGCTACAGGTCGGGCAGTTCGAATCCGACAATCGGATGGACGAGCAGTTGCGCCTCATCCTGCTGGAGGGCGGCGGTGGCGGGCAGAAGTCCGAAAGCTATGAATTGGCCGCGTATTTCATGGCCAAGCACACCGCGACCGACGCGTGGGACAAGCGCGGCGAGCAGGGGTATCTCTTCATCGTCGGCGACGAGCTGAACAAGCCCCGGCTGGCGGCCCGCCATATTCGCGGTGTCATCGGTGACGCCGTGCGCCAGGACATCTCGGTGCGATCGGTCTATCGGGAGCTGGCCGAGCGCTGGCACGTGCACTACATCCTGCCGAATCAGTCCAGCTACTACCGTGATCCGCAGATCGCCGAGCATTGGCGGGACCTGCTGGGCGAACGGTTCCTGCGCCTCGACGATCCGGCGGCCGTGTGCGAACTCATCGCCCTCACCATCGGCATCGGCGAGGACCGCGTGGATCTGGACGCGGGTCTGGCGGATCTGCGCGATATCGGCTCCGATACCGAGGCCGCCGCCGTCCACGCGGCGCTCGCGCCGACGGCCACCCTCCCGCGCGGCCGCGGCGCCGGGACCTCATCGAGCGACGAAACGTTCGGAAGCTGAAGGGAGACAGCGGTGTTCGGCGACAAGCACCTCATCGTGGTCGATCTCGGCTTCGGCGATGCCGGGAAGGGCGCCACCGTGGACTGGCTGTGCGCACCCGAGACGGGCTTGGACGTGGCGGCCGTGGTGCGTTTCAACGGTGGCGCGCAGGCCGCGCACACCGTGGTCGCGGGCGGACGGCGGCACACCTTCCGGCAGTTCGGGTCCGGGACCTTCTCCGGCGTCCCGACCCTGCTGTCGCGGCACATGCTGGTGGAGCCGATCGCCCTCGCCACCGAGGCCCGCGCACTCGCGGCACTCGGCGTCGCCGACCCGCTGTCGCTGCTGTCGGTGGACGGGCGGGCACTGCTGACCACGCCCGTACACGGGGCCGCCAACCGCTGCCGGGAGAATGCGAGGGGTGCCTCCCGGCACGGTTCCTGCGGTATCGGCATCGGGGAGACGGCACATTACGCGCTCACCCACGACGCGCCGCGTGTGGTCGACTGCCTGCGCCCGGATGTGCTGCGCCGCAAGCTCATCGCACTGGAGGAGCACTACCGGCCGCTGCTCGCGGGTGGGACGCACCACCACGAACCGGTGGACGCGCTGATGGAGGTCTACACCGAATTCGCCCGCACTGTCGCCATCGTGCCGGGTGATCGGCTCGCCGGATTCGCGGCCGCGGGCCGTCTGGTCTTCGAGGGCGCGCAGGGTGTGCTGCTCGACGAATGGCGCGGCCTGCACCCGTACACCACCTGGTCGACCGTGGAGCCGCGGAATGCCCACGCCATGCTCGCCCGGCTCGGCACGCCCGGCTATGTACTCGGCGTGACCCGCGCCTATCAGACGCGCCACGGCGCGGGACCGTTCCCCACCGAGGATCCGGTGCTGACATTTCCCGAACCGCACAACGGATTCGGGCGATATCAGGGCGCGTTCCGGCGCGGGCACCTCGATCCGATCCTGCTGCGCTATGCCGTGGACGCCTGCGGCGGGATCGACGGGCTCGCCGTGAACCATCTCGACGCCGTGGGCGATATTCGCACGGCCACCGGCTATCTCACCGTCGACGGCGTCGTCGACCGCATCGAGTGCGGCCCCTGGCGGGATCTCGGCTATCAGCGGCGGCTCACCGACACGCTCACCGCCGCCGTGCCGGTGCTGGCGGAGCCGCCCGGCTCGATCCCCGACTACCTCGAGCATCGACTCGGCGTACCCGTGGTGCTCGCCGCCGACGGGCCCGACCGCACCGCCCGTAGGATCCACACGCGAACTGCGGCATGATGGATCGCCGTGGAGCAGCAATCGGCCGTATCACTCGACGTCGTCGCGCTGCGCTACGGGCGTGACGACAGCACCGTCACGCTCGGCATCGCGGCCCGGCAATGGGATCCGTTCGCCGGCGCGCTCGCCCTGCCCGGGGTGCTGCTGCATCGCGGTGAACGGCTGGCCACCGCCGCCCGCCGGGCCGTCCACACCAAACTCGGTGTCCCCGAGGACGCCATCGCCGCGGTCGGCCAACTCGTCACCTTCGACGAACCCAACCGCGACCCGCGCGGACCAACCCTGTCCATCGCCATGTGGGCGGTGGTCGCCGACCGGGGCGACCCGGATACCGAATGGGTGCCGTTCGACCGGGTACCGCCGCTGGCCTTCGACCACAACGGCATCGTCGACACCGCCCGCACCCTCCTCGCCGCCATGCTCTGGAAAGACCTCGTCTTCACCAGGGCACTGGTGGGCGAGGAATTCCCGGCCACCCGCGCCGTCGAACTCACCACCGCCCTCGACGGCACCCGCCCGGACCCCGGCAACCTGAACCGCACCCTGGCGGCACTACCCGGCCTGAACCGCACCGGGGAACGGGTGCGGGTCAAGACGACCGGCCGCCCGGCAGCCGTCTGGGCCTTCGACCGATCCGCCTGAGTCGGGACACCCGCACCGCGACCGCGCGACTACGGCTGCCGCGGCATCGATGCGACCAAGCCGCGGATGGCAGCGCGCAGGCGATCGGTCGCGCCGCCCCGCGCCATGGCGCGGCCACCTCACTGCCCACCGCGCTGAAGGCCAGGCGCGAACGGTAGCCAGCGCACACCGCATCCGTGCCACGCCGACGCTCGCCTACCCCGGCCATGCCTGCAGCAGCCATTCCGGGCGGGGTGGTGGGTTCTTCACAGCCGACAGTCTGCGGAGGATGTCTTCGAGCGGCAGATAGAGATCGGCGGCCAGCTCCCCCATGACACGTAACATGGTGCCGCTGTCCAGGTCGTGTGCGATGAGGATCTCGTCCAGCACCATAGCGCTGTAGACCTGCCTGCGGGTCAGCACGATCTCCGGCAGCCAGCTGATCAACCATCGCTCGCCGTCGATTCCCCGGGTGATGCAGGCGGCGAACGCGTCGGTATTGCGACTGGTGATTCTGAGCGGGGAGGCTTCGAGTACCGCAAGGTAGGACACGGCAGGTCCCCGGTGCCTCTCGATCCACGCATGGGTGTCGTCGGTGTGGGTCGGTCCACAGGCGGCGCACGGCTCGGGGCATGCGCCCTCCGCCCGCACCGGCGGCGCGGTTCGGCTGGCACGCATGGCCAGCGAGTGCTTCAGCTTCGCCAAACCCGCGTCGATGTCGTACCGGTAGTCGCTGATTCGTTCGGAGAGAAAACTGTCAAGATCCTGGAATGCCTGCTGGATGGTCTGCATGGTCACCGGCATCCGGTCGGGAGCAGCGAGCGTGGGGTCAGGAGCGCTCATGCCTGCAACTCACCTCCGTGTGGACTGGGAAACGCTATGTCCGGGAAGCCGATCCGACGAGAACCCCGGCTCAGCATCTTCTCGATCTTCTTGCGAGCTCTGCTCTTGTGGGAACGGACGGTGACCAGCTCGATGCCGAAGATCTCCGCGACCTCCGCATCGAGAAGCCCCAGCGACCAGATCATCAACGCGATCTGATACTCGGTTTCGCTCAGATTCATCATGAGGACCTGCAACAGATCCTCCAGCTCGCGGTCACGCAGAATGCGATCGAGGGGATCGTCGTTGTCGAGCGAGCTCCGGAACAGCGAGTCGCCGTCGACGCACTCACCCACCGGTATCACGCGATCCGCGCGGCGGTGCATATCGACCACCCGGCGAGTGGCGATCGTATAGATCAACCGTCGGGCTCCGTCTTCGTCCGCTCGCGCGAAATCTCGGTCGAACTGGTCCCATACGGCGCCGAAGACCTGCTGCACGATATCGCCGGCGCGGTCGGAATCCCCCCGGAGTGCCTTGTACGCGTAGTGATAAACCATGGGGCTGAACGTCTTGAACAGATTGTCGAACGCCACGCTCGATCCGCTGAAATCATTCTCCGGCCATCCGACGTCGGTCATTCGGCAACCATCTCCTCCAGGCCGACCAGAGCGCGGTGCAGGTAGATCGGTCGCGGACCCACCTCCACGACGAGAGCGGATAATCCTCCCCCTGGACACGTGCGGGCGGAGACCACCCGGCTCCCCCGGGGCGCGCATCGCAAGATAGTACGAATCACGCAGTGGCGCTGCCATTCTCGGGCGCAGACGAGCAATTGGTACCCGATCGCCATACCAGCCAGTCCAATCGTGGGCCATATCGCGACCTGCTGGACGAGCACCGGCCAGCCGGATGAGATTGTCATGCCGATTATTCGCCAAAGGGGTGCTCGAAATTGAGGAGTACCGGCGCGCCGCATATGACACGCCGCGCAAGTCCGAGAGCGATGAATTCAGCCAAGCGGTCGCTTTCGTCGCAAACGCGCTTTTCTGTACCCGATTTCGAAACGGGTAACCCGTCGATGCCCTGCCCGGGGCGGTGCGGCGCTCCGAACGAGCGACCTCAGCCCGTGATCTCCCACTCGTAGACGGTCAGTTCCGAGGACCCGGTGGTGTGGATGGGATCGGTGTGGACGAGTTCGCGTGCGGCGTCCAGGTTTTCGGCGGTGATCACGTAGGCGCCGCCGGAGCCGTC
>NZ_JASCXP010000134.1:0-16606 GCF_030010695.1 Nocardia sp. CC201C | reverse complement strand
CCACTGAGCTATAGAACCGTAGCTCGCCGCCGGAGCGGTTGTTCGTCTCGGCTTTTCGTGCCGCTCCGAACGAGACAGAACATTAACACGCTCCCCCGGCGTCACACCAAATCGCGTGCATATGGGCATAAAAGGTGAGTTCGACCGGGGCGGCAGGGGACTCGCCCGGGGTGTCGCCGGTAGGGCGACCGGCGGTGCGATGGGGGGAGCCTCGCATGGTTCGGTGACCGCCGGACACCGGGTGGGCGAGCTCCGTGTGGCGGCGCGTTTGCGGGCGTGTGAACTACACCTGTGTAGTTCGGTTTCACCCCCTCCCACCAGGCGATTTGTTGCCGACACCGATTGTCGGCTAATGTTCTCTCTCGTCAGCGGGGCAGCCGAGAGGCGCCGAGGTGACATGCGGATGTAGCGCAGCTGGTAGCGCATCACCTTGCCAAGGTGAGGGTCGCGGGTTCGAATCCCGTCATCCGCTCGAGAGGCCAACACGGCCTGCTTGGCGGTGTGGCCGAGTGGTGAGGCAACGGCCTGCAAAGCCGTGCACACGGGTTCGATTCCCGTCGCCGCCTCTTCTTTGTGAAGAGACAAGACTCGCGCGATTAGCTCAGCGGGAGAGCGCTTCCCTGACACGGAAGAGGTCACTGGTTCAATCCCAGTATCGCGCACCAAGAAGTACCAGAAAGGCCCGGTTTCCACCGGGCCTTTCTGCTGTCGTGCACCCATCAGCTCGTGCGGGTCCAACCGGCTTCGGCGAAGGCGGCGTGCAAGGCGTCCAGGCCGAATGCCTCGACCGAGCCCAGAGCGCCGGTGGTGAGCAGGCCGCCGTTCAGGGCCGCGTGTGCGGCCCAGGCCAGCAGGCGGGCGGTGAATTCGTAGGGGTCGCCGCCGGTGAGGGTGACCGAGGCCAGGAGGTGGTCGGAGGCGTCGTAGGCTTCGGCGACGGCCCAGCCGCGGGTGCGGGCGCGGGTGCGGGCGTCGGGGCCTCCGGTGGAGCCCTTGACGATTCGCGCCAGTGCGGATTCGAGTCCGTGTTTCAGCGGCGGTAGTCGCGCCGCGGTGGCGGCGAGTCTCGAACCGATCCGCAGGCCGTGGGCGGCGACCGGCGGCAGGCCGAGGAAGACGTCGATCGAGCGCAGGTTCGGGTGGGTGCGCGGCAGGGCGAAGTGCTCGGAGCCGGGAATGGAGACGGCGGTGCGGGGTTTTCCGGCGACGTCGAAGTCGCGCAGGTGCGCGGCGGCGGGTTCGGTGACGACCTTGCCGTCGCGCAGGGCGAAGGCGCGCTCGAAGAGCATCCCGGCCACCGAGGCGCGAGTGCCACCGCTGGTGACGGGGCCGTCCATGAAGTAGCCGACGTCGACGCGCACCGCCGAGGGGGCATCACGCAGCGCCAGTCCGGCGGCCAGATTGCCTGGGACGTAATCGAATCCGAACGCGGTCAGCAGTGCCACCCCCGCGGCGCGGGCCTGCTCGTCGTGGTCGAACACGGTGCGGACGAACGGGCCCTCGCCGGTGGAGTCGAGGTAGTGGGCTCCGGCGGCCAGCGCGGCGGCCAGGGCCGGACCGCCGTAGCGCAGGAAGGGCCCGACCGTCGTCACGAGCACGTCGCCACGCTCGAGCAGGGCGGTCACCGCGGCGGGGTCGGCGACATCGGCGACGGCGGTCGCCGCGCCGCCGAGTTCTGCGGCGAGCGTCGCCAGCGCGGCAGCATCACGTCCGGCCAGCACCGGTGAATCACCCTGTGCGATCAGGGCTTCGGCGGTCAGGCGTCCGGTGTACCCGGTCGCCCCGAACACGACGATCTTCGGCATCGGCTACCACCTGCTTTTCCGTTCGGCGTCCAGGGTGCATGTCTAGCACGCTGCGACAGATTGCTCACATCTTGTTGACATGTCGCCAACAATGCCGCCAGGCTCTCACGGATGCCGATAGGCGAGGTCGGTGCGTTTGCGGAGGTGAGATGACACAGTCGGTGAGCAGGGAGTGCGCTGGGCCGCCGCACGTGCAGGACCGTCCGCGCCTCGGTGCGGATCAGCGGGCGGAGCGGGCGGCGCAGCGCCTGCGAGTGCTGACCGCGGCGTCCGGGATCTTCGGCCGTCGCGGATACCACGCGGCCCAGATGGACGAGATCGCCGACGGCGCGGGGATAAGCAAACCCACCGTGTACAAACACTTTCCGAGCAAGATCGACCTGTACCTCGCGGTGATCCAGTCGCGACTGGACCGGTTGGTCGACGACATTCGCTCCGCGCTGACCGCTCCCGGCGACAATCGGACCCGCACCCGGTCCGCGGTCGGGGTTTACTTCGATTTCATCGACAGCGATCCCGACGGGTTCCGCATGGTGTTCGAAACCGAGGTGCCGAGCGAGCCGGAGGTGCGCGTGCGCGTCGACCACGCCATCGACAACTGTGTCATGGCGGTCGCGGGGCTGTTGACCCGCGACCTCGGGGCGGATGTGGCTCGGGTCCGCGTGCTGGCGGCCGGCCTGGTGGGAATCTGCCGGTTCACCGCGCGGCAGTGGCTCGACACCGACCGGCCGATTCCCAAGTCCCACGCGATCGACCTGACGGCGAAACTGTGCGCACAGGGCCTGTCGGGAGTGCCGCTGATACGACATCGCGAGGCCGCGAACTGATTCCGGCGGACCCGTCGCACGAATGACCGGCCGCCGCCCCGGCTGCCCACGCGACTCCGGTTGCCCCGCCACTCATCGCCTGGTTGGCACCGAGCAGTGAACAGACGTACTCTCAACATGCGTTGACATGGCGAATGTTTCTACTGGTGGAGGTTGTTCGATCATGCGGCCATCAGCCGTGAGGGAACACTCGTTCACCAGCTCGATAATGGAGGTGCGGATTCGATGAGCGGGTTCGGGGAGTTGGTGCGGGAGCTGTCCCGGGTGGGGCGGCGCAGCGGTCGGCGGCTGTCCAGGGTCGGGGCCGACGCCGCGAGCCGGACCGCCGCCGAGGTGCAGGAACTGCTCACCGAGAGCGGGCATCTCGTCCTCGGGGCGGTGCGGGCGAAGGCGCATGACCTGGGACTGCGGGACAAGCGCTGACTCAGCGCAGGTAGGACGCTCCGTTGACGTCCAGTACCGCGCCGGAGGTCCACGCGGCATCCGGCGAGGCGAGATAGCGGACAGCCGAAGCGATCTCCTCCGGGGTGCCGACGCGGCCGAAGGGGCTCTGCGCCCGTACCGCGTCGGTGACCCGGTCGGCGACGCGCTCGGTGGCGACGAAACCCGGAGCGACCGAGGCCACGCGGATACCGTGCGGGGCCAGTGACACCGCCAGCGACTGTCCGAGCGCGTGCACGGCCGCCTTGCTGGCACCGTAGGCCGGGTGGTCGGGTTCGCCGCGGAAGGCCCCGCGGGAACCGATGTTCACAATGGTCCCGGCGATACCGCGATCGATCATGTGCCGAGCCACCTGGTACGACACATTCGCGGTGCCGAGCAGGTTCACGTCCACGGTCTGCCGCCAGATCCGCTGCCAGTCCGCGTAATCCGTCTCCGCCAGCGGGTGGGCGATATTCACGGCCGCATTGTTGACCAGCACGTGCACCGTGCCGAGCGCCTCGACCGCCGCCGTCACGATCGCCTCGGCGCCGTCGGCCGTGCCGAGGTCACCGCCGATCAGCGTGTGTCCCTCCCCGGGCAGGTGCCGCAGCGTCGCCTCCGCGTCCTCGCGACGCGCGGAGTAGTGCACCGCCACCTGGTCGCCCTGCGCGGCGAAGGCCGACGCCACCGCCCGGCCGATCCCCCGCGAAGCACCCGTCACCAACACGCCACGACTCTCGTTCACCATGGCCCCACCCTGTCAGGCGAGCGGACCGTCGGCCAGGTCGGTGCGCTCGGGTCAGCGGGGCCAGTAGTTCTCCGGCCCCGCCTCGGAGACAGCGGCCTCGGCGGCGGCGTCGAGCCAGTCGGTGATATCGGTGTCCTCGGTCAGGTTGATGTAGAGGGCCGTGGATTTGTAGACGTAGCGGTAGCTCTTGGAGCCCCAGCCACTGCGGGTGGCGGCGCCGATGTAGCTGTCGCAGACCGATGCGCCGGGGCCCTGCTGCGGGCACCAGACCGCCCAGTCCTGGATCTGGCCCTTCATGGTCTCGTAGAGGCTGTCGGCGTCGGAGCTGGTGGGCAGGGCGAGCACGTTCACCGAGACCAGGATCTGATTGGAGTGGTCGACGTAGGAGCCCGCGACCATGTGGGTGCAGTTGTACTGCGCCAGAATGTCTTTGACATTCTGCGACATCTCCGTGGTGATGCAGTCCTGGACACCGCCCGCGCGCAACGTGTACTCGACGTTCATGGCGTCGCGGAAGGAGTGCGGCAGTAGCGCTTCCGACGTGAACGGGGTGGTGTCGGTGGTGGCCGAGTGCAGCGTGCCCCAGTCGAACGCCGGGGCCGTGGTGGCCGAAGCGCGGGCCTCGGGGGCGAGGGCCTGCTGACTGGTGGCCGATGATGCCAGGTCGGGCGCGGTGGTATCGCGCAGGGTGACGGCGACGAGCGCGATGCCCGCGACGGCCAGTGCGACCACGGCCAGCACCGCCGCGAGGCGAGAGCCGGTATTCATCGGGGCCACAGCGGGTGTCGGCGCGGGCCGATGCGGGTCCACCGGCCAGGCGGGTTCCAGCGGTGAGCGCGCCGCGGACGAACCGTATGGCTCGTCGGCCGCGAACGGATCGCGTGGCGCGGCTGGAACGTGTGGCGCGGCAGGCGTAGTCGGATCGTGCGGACCATCGACCGCGCCCGGATCGTGCGACTCATCGGACGCGGCCGGGCCACGCGTCGCATCGATCCTCGGGGAATCCACGACCCGCGTGGTGGCCGCGCCCGCCCCGGCCTGCCGTGCGGTCGTGGTGACAGCAGCGGTGGCGGTCGTGCCGGCCATCGGGTCAGCGCCCGCGCCCACATCGCGAGCGGCGGACCCGTCGGATCGTCCGGCACGGGCGGTCCGATCGGAAACCTCCCCCGCGGACGATCCCGCGTCGACCGTGCCCACGGCATCCTCCGTGCGACAGCGCTGGGTGTGCCGGTCGAGCACCGCCACCGCGGCTTGGTTGTAGAACGAGCCGTCGCCCAGCAGATAGGTGTCCTGGAGTGCGTCCAGCCACTCACTGGCGCGGGGACGGTCGTCGGAGGCGGCGGGGTCGATGAAGGCTCGGTCGAACAGCGAGCGCAGGCGGGGGTCGAGTTCGGACGGGAAGCTCGACGGCCCCCGCCAGCCGCCGCGGCCGCGAGCGGGAGCGTCCGTGGCGAGAAAGAGGCAGCGGTACAGCAGCGCGGCCACACCGAACCGGTCGCTGAAGCGGTCGGGTCCCGCGATCGTGCCGGTGAGAAGCCTTGGATCGCACCACTTCTCGAGCAGGATACCCTCGGGGGCGGACACCCGCCCGTACCGCAGGCCATCGCATTCGAGCAGGTAGACGTGCGGCTGAAAACGGCTCCAGAGCAGATTCCGCGGGAACAGCGCACCGTGGACGAGATCGCGCTCCTCGAGCGCGGTGGCGATCTCGCAGATCCGAATCGCCACGGCGACACGGTAATACGCGTCCGGCGGTTGTTGTCCGGCCAGGCACAGCCGGTGCAGGGTCAGCGGCGATCCGTCGGGTTCGAGGAATTCGCCGGGGGTCAGCGGCAGGATCGCGCCCAGCAGGTCCCCGTCGCGTCGGACCAGGTCGAGCGGCCAGCCGATCGAGCTCTCGGGGGTGGCCGCCACTCCCCCGCGTCGTTCCGCCGGGAGCACGATCTCGCGGCCGAAATGCGCTGCGCGGGCCGCCCATCCGATGGCGTGCGCATCGGTGACGGCCGTACCGTACAGCTTGTAGACGCGTTCGCGGCCGTGTCGGTCGCGGCACCGGAACAGCCGCGACCGCCCGCCCGCCGTGCCGTACGGGTCACCCGCGACGAAGTAGACGTCACCGGACGTGCCGGTCACCGAGAAGAATCCCTGCCCTGTTGGCTGCGACGGGTCCGATGCCATCCCCGAGCCGCCCCTCCCTTCACACCACCCTGCTTCGGGAACCGACTGTGCCACAACGGACAAACGGGCACAAACGCACGAAATACCCGGTCGAGGGGCCGCAGACCAGCCCGATTTGGAGTCTTCACGGTGTTGTGGCTATGGTTCTTCCTCGCGAGCCGGAGCCGAAAGCCACCGGACGTGCGGATGTAGCGCAGCTGGTAGCGCATCACCTTGCCAAGGTGAGGGTCGCGGGTTCGAATCCCGTCATCCGCTCTGTGGGGGTCCCGCGCGATTAGCTCAGCGGGAGAGCGCTTCCCTGACACGGAAGAGGTCACTGGTTCAATCCCAGTATCGCGCACCAGAGAAGCACCAGATCAGGCCCGGTTTCTACCGGGCCTTTCTGTTGTTCTGACCTACTTGTGACCTGACGGGTTCTCAGTCATCCGCCCCGAACTCACCTCCACAGCCGCCGCGCCGGTTCGGTTCCCGGCGGCCGGTGATGGTATCGGAGTCGGTCATGTCTCCGGGTCCTTCCGGGAGGCATTGACACGTACGTGTCAACCGGGAGTCCGACGGGATTGACACGTACCTGTCAACGAGGGATGGGGTCCCGGCAGAGCGTGCGTGCTCTTCCTCACCGTCAGCCAGATTGACACTCTCCGTCCTACGGCACGCGACGACTGGTGTGTAAAACCAGTTGGGCATTGGACCCAACGAGCCCCCACGTAGCTGCGCGATCGTCGTGGGGAATCACCGCAGATCAGCGGATTTGGGCACAGAGCCCTCAGGACATAGAGGTGCACGCCGGAACTCGGCTAGACACATGTCTGCCCCATATTTGCCCCACGCAAACCTGCCTGCTGCCCCACGCCACTGAAGGGTCGCCGATCTGAGAGCCGCGACTGACGGACCGTCACCCGATAGAGTCACGTCATGCAACCCATGTCGACGCGTACAATCGGGCAGCTGAAGATTTCAGACTCGATGGTCCGAATCGCAAATTACGAGAGGAACCTTGTCCCACAGGAGGCTGGCTGGCAGCACCTCACGGCAAGTAGCCAGACGATCCGAGACGTATCCCGATACTTGGAAACGTTATGTCGCAAAGGGTTAGACCTCGCTGGCGAGCTTGAAGTGGCCGCCCGAAAGTCCGGGCATGGTGTACGACCGATCGCCTACTGGGGAATAAAAGAAAGCATTCTCTACGATGCCCTGACTGAAGCAGCCTTAGCTAAGTTGCCAGCTCTTGATCGGACCGTCGAGCGCTATATTGACTTTGTTCTAGCTCCCGCTAAATATGCGATTGAAGAGCAGACAAAAGACCGCTCAAATGAAGCGGACAAACTAATATTCTCCATATATGATTCTAAAATAAAGTACGTAATAAAGGCGGATATTACAGCCTTTTATCAATTCATAGACCACTCCATCCTGGCTGATGAACTAATTTCCCAGGGGGCCGACTATGAAGTAGTCTCACATCTCGTAGACTTACTAAAAGAGGTGACCGGTCGACCAATAGGGCTGCCACAGCTGTCCGAGGCTTCCGACCGCTTATCGGAAGTATACATAGACCAAGTCGAACGTAGTCTACTTCGACAAGGTTTCGCTACATGGCGATTCAATGATGACTTCAGGATTGCGTGCGGGGATTTCACGGAAGCAATCAGAGCCATGGAGGCTCTCGATAGTGCCGCGAGAGCGGTTGGACTGGCCTTGAACGAATATAAGTCATTCACCTACCGACTGAAGAACTACATACTAGACGCATACAGCCTGAAATCCATCCCGGATAATGGCATAATCTCACCAAATGATATTGATGTAATAGTTGGTGATTATCATGAAGATTTCAGCGAAGATGAAGAAGCGGCGCTGAGGCTTTTACGGTCCGCGCAGAACAACTCCCCGCTGGAAGACGGAATTGATCTCAAGCATGCCTCGCGTAGTGATGAGCGAACGATACGTAGGGCGCTCGATTCACTCGCCAAACACAATAATGTCAATGCATTTGATTCGCTGCTTCCGATTATTAGTTTTATGCCGTCACTGACGCCAGCGGTAGTCAGATACGTTGTTTATATCGCAAACAATGTACCAGATCCTAATACTTTTACCCGCGCAGCAACGGCACTTGATGAAATAATCGAAAAAGTCAGCCTCAATGATTGGCAGCACGTGTGGGTGCTCGATGCATTTCGCAATTTGAATATTCTCGGCGATGAAGGCTCGAATTCATATGCTGCTCGATTGAAGTATGTAGAAGATCACTTCCACAGAGGCGATGGGATATTGCGTGCTACAGCTTTTCATGTCTTGGCTTCGGCCGATAGGCTCAGCGTGGTTGAAGCGATCACCACGGCACATAGCGCCCCGGAAGCTGTGCGGCTAGCATATCTTTCGGGTGCTCGCGATCGTATCCCTACTCAGCCAAGCGTCAACGAGGCCAGATCGATCCAAGGACTTCGCGACAACGACGCAATCACGAAGGCGATGCTAATAATATGAGCGTTCTACGCAAAGTTCCATGGTCTGTCACGGAGGAGGCTTTACAGGTATTGCGGCGCACTGCCGCTGACTTTGCTTCGTTACCACCCTCAAATCAACCTAGATGGTCCAGCACACGGACAACGGTTAGATGGGCTAGGTTCGATTCGAAACAGGTTCGGGCTCAGAGTCAATACTTGCGAATGGTAAGTGTCGCTGAAGCATACGTTGACTCGGTTTCGGAAGAGCTGTTCGATCGACAAGTTTCAGCCCTGGACTCGTTCTTCCGGACTCTAGTAAATGAAACACATTCTCGATCCATCCTTACTTGGGAGGGAAGGAAAACTTGCTTTGAACTCCATCACGGATTCAAGTTGGAAGACTGTGCGCATTGGCCAGATTTCGATCGGGCTATCGCCGTAAGAAATTCAATTGCACATGGACTTGGCACGATCACAAAGCAGCAGATTCAGTCAAAAGGGGAGAGGAAAGTTGGCTTGGCGAAGGTGCGTATTGAGTCCGGCCGAATTAGTGTTACAGCAGATTCACTGAATTTATGTTTACGCACCTGCCTTGGTTTTATTGAGTCAGTTGATGATAAACTACCAAGACCGTAGCATTAGGCCGCCTGATTCACATTCTGTTACATATCCACCCTTAGGGCAGTTGCACAAATTTTGATTATTCCACCTTATCAGGGACTAGATTCCAACCCCCTGCGCTCCACTGATTCAATCCCAGTATCGCACACCAGAGAAGTGCCAGATCAGGCCCGGTTTCTGCCGGACCTTTCTGTGTTCTGATCTACTTGTGACATGGCTAGTTCTCAGGCATCGGCGTCGAACACACTCCCGCAACTGCCGCAGAGGATCGGTGCCTGCTCGTAGACACTGCGTGACACCCGGATCTTACGTCCGCAGTCGCACTCGGCCGACACGCCGTTGTTGTTCGACTTACGGCCGCCGCGCCGGTTGGGTTCGCGGCGGCGGTAGGCCACCAGCGCGAACGTCAGCTCGTCCAGTTCATTGCGGTAGAAGGCGCGAGTCTCTGATGGCACGGCGGTGAGTGACCATCCGATCTTCGGGTGTTGGGTGAGGGTGAGGCCGAGTTCTTCGCCGAGGGCGCGGAAGCGGTCGTTGTGCCAGCGGCCCTGGCGGCTGGTGTCCTTGATGCCACGCGTGACCGCGATGCCGTGGGCGGCCTCGTGCAGGAGGGTGCCGAGTACTTCGGTCGCGCCGCGTTGGAGTCCTTCGCCGCCGACGAAGAGTTCGTGGAGTTCGTATTCGCCGCGTACCCATCGGTTCTGGGCGAAGTGTCCGAGGGTGAGGTCACTGCCGCCGGTCGATCCGGCTCCGACGGTGAGGACGACCTCGGGGACGTCGGGGTGGCGGGTGCGGATGGCGGCCCAGGTGTTTTCCAGGGCGGTGACGAGTAGGCCGGTGATGGTGTCGGAGTCGGTCACGGTCGCGGTGTCCTTCACGGGGGTGCGTTGACACGTACGTGTCAACCGGCGGCCCAACGGGTTTGACACGTACGTGTCAAGCGGGGTGGGGTCCCGGCAGAGCGTGGAAGTTCTCTGGGCGCGCGCCGCGCTCTGTCGGGGCAGGCCGCTCGGGGGCCTGCCCGTACCGCCTGCCCAGGGGCCGCAGAGGCTCCAGATTCCAGGAGACGCGCCACGGCGTGCACGACCGAATTTCCCCACCCCTGCCCGCGGCTCCAGTACTTGCCGTCAGACGGGAAATTCGGCCGTGCCGGGCGCGGTCCCTGGAATCGCTGGAGGGGCGGCCCCGCACAATGCGGCGCGCGCCCAGCACCACCGGACCGGAGCGCAGCACGGGCCCAAGTCACCTACCCGACCAGCAACGCGACCTAACGCACCTGACCGGACCGCCCATGCCGCCGCGTTCGCACTAGGCGTGCCCGGTGCCCGCTCCGGACGCCACCACCTACTCGACTGCCACGAACGCACCCTTCGTCACCCCACGTCGCCATGCACCCAACCGCAACGTTCTACACCCCACGTAACCCCTATTTCCCCCACATATCCCAAAGTTTGCTTCTCTCTTCCGTTTCCGTCCGCCCCGCCCCTGATCTGTTCTTATTGCTTCACTTGCCGAGGACACCAAAGACCACCGAAGGGGGCCTTTGGTGTCCTCGGCAAGTGAAGCACCATTCTCGCGAACATCCCTGATCAGGGGGCGGGGCGGACAGAAATTGACGTTGCACAAGATGAGGAATGATGCGCTCGCTCTGTGCACGGGTTATGCCGAGGTGTACGCAGTTATGTACAGGTTGTGCATCCCATGTTCAAACTTCTGCATGCCCAGTGCAGTACTTGCGCATCCGATTTTAACCGGTCACGAGCCTGGCTTGATGGCCTCATGATCCGCGAGCCAGTCCGCAGATCGGTTAGCTACCGAGTGCCCGATCATTTTCGAATATTCGGGTCGGGGCGCGGGATTGTGCAGGTGCCGCCCCTCCAGCGATTCCAGGGTCCGCGCGCCCGCTCGACCGAATCTCCCATGCGGACAGTGCTTCTGCGGCGACCGGGCGTAGGAGATTCGGTCGGCGCGTCCCCTGGAATCGGGAGCCTCTGCGGCCCCCTCCGGCAGGCCGATGAGCGGGCAGGCGACGCCCGCCCGCCTCAGCCCGCGCCCCTGCTGCGAAGAAATTCACCTGATGGTTCAGTTGGGGCACATGAGACACGCGCAACGGAGGAAGTGCCGCTCATCCGTGTGCAGTAATAAAATGACGTGAGGGCACTTCGCGCCTTATACTTCAAAACGAATGCCCGCCACTCCGAAATACAACAGCCAGGAATTATATGCTGACGGATTTCCAAACTTAAGTACAGACAGTTGAATGACATGACCAAACTGAAAGTATCGATTTCGAAAGGATTTCCAGTTGACAATCTGGAGTTTTGCCGGATTTGCTCTCAGTGGGTATCGAAGCTTCTCTAGCGAAGATCTCGACGACATCGGGCCAATGGGGCAAATACATCTTCTGGTGGGCAAGAACAACGCCGGAAAGTCAAATGCCCTTCACGCCATGAGCACAGTGATTGCCCCATTACGGGTTGGGATTGCCCAACTTGACAAAGATCTCGAAAGCACTTTACAGGACTCTCGCAATACTCCACACGACAGCGATCGAAAAGCCACAGGCAAAATAAGACTAGGCTTCAAAGTAGATGAGAAGTTCATACGACACGCGAGAGAGATGAATGTCATCAGCAATGATCGCGAGGAGAGACTATTCACCACACTATTCCGCTCCGAAACCTTCAGTGCAGGACATAAAGACTGCGCATGGTTCGACTTTGGATTCCACCCGCACAGCAGACAAAAAAATTCTGTAGCAATTGACGTGCAGACGGACCAGATCACTACCGCCTTGAACGAGTTTAATAGTCAGACGCAACACGCGATCACAGGGTGGGTTAACACTGTCTCAAGCCGTATCCGTAACGCAAGTGGAGGGTTGCAGACCAATTACGAAAGGTTAGTGTCTAGCCTACAGCTACACCGACTTATT
The DNA here is from genome assembly GCF_030010695.1 of Nocardia sp. CC201C. Classification (NCBI taxonomy): domain Bacteria; kingdom Bacillati; phylum Actinomycetota; class Actinomycetes; order Mycobacteriales; family Nocardiaceae; genus Nocardia; species Nocardia sp. CC201C. The sequence goes on along the minus strand of NZ_JASCXP010000134.1, from coordinate 4,619 downwards.
CCGCCAACGGTGGGCATTTCCGCAATTCGGGATCTAACATCAGATTCCAACTCGGCAGATTCGACCTGGATGAATGGTCGTGGTCTGATACAGGAACTTGCTAAGCTACAACGGCCCGAAGAAAATACGTATACAGAAGACACAGCGCGATGGAATTCCCTGAACGCATTTATCAAAGATGTCCTCGAAGATCCGACGGCATCCATTAAGATACCTTATTCTCAACAAGATGTACTTGTTTCCATGCGAGAAAAAACCATGTCAGTTCGAAAACTAGGCACTGGAATCAGTGAACTTATTATCATGGCCGCCGTGTTTGCCACCTCATCTGAAAAAATGATCTGTGTCGAAGAACCTGAAGTGCATCTCCATCCAAGCTTGCAAAGAAAGCTGCTCCAATACATCGCGAAGGATCATCGCAATAGATATCTGATTTCGACGCATTCCGCCGCCATCCTCGATACCGACCGTGCATCCATCTCGCACATAGTGATGGACGATCTACATCAAACACGGGTGCTCCCGGTGGTATCGAGGGCCTGTCTTTCGAAGGCTGTTTTCGACTTGGGGGCAAGGGCATCAGATATCGTACAGTCCAACTACGTAATTTGGGTTGAGGGCCCGTCGGATAGGGTTTACATCTCAGCGTGGCTAAAGCAGTACGACCCCACATTAATAGAGAGCATTCACTATTCAATCATGTTTTATGGCGGAGCGCTCCTTAGTCATCTGACCGCAGAAGATGATCCGTCAATTGATGACTTCATAAACCTAGCTGCAATTAATCGCCGTCTTGCAATTGTTATGGACTCGGACAAAAAGTCTCAGAGCGCTCTAATCAACGATGCCAAGAGGCGAGTACTGAGCGAACTCGCCAGCAAAGAAGCGTTCGGATGGGTAACAGAGGGCTATACGATCGAGAATTACATTCCGAGGCCAGTACTTCGGGAAGCAATATCCAAAGCCTACCCTAGCCTAGATTATGAAGTCCCCAGCGGGAAATTCACCTCACCCTTGTCCAAGTATTTCAAAGGCAAGAAATATAAGCCGAACAAAGTTACGATAGCCGGTGAAGTACTCAGAATAAATCCATCATTAGCAGAGCTGTTGCCCGATCTGCAGAAGAACATCAGAGAACTTGCACAACATATTCGATTGGCAAATGACTTACCCACTGCTTAACTATCACCAGGTGGATCACTGCAAATGATACATCGCAGAACGCGCAGCGATCAATTTGGCATGGTACAACTAGCACGGAGACCGTGCCAGGTAGGATGGCACGGTCTCCGCTTCTTCTGTGTTCAGTTGTTTCCGGAGTGGTTCAGTCGAACAGGGTCAGCTGGTGTTGGTGGACTTTCCGGTCGCAGTCGGTGCGGTAGAGCTTGGCCAGTCGTTGCACCGTGGTCTTCGACAGGTCGAAGTCGACGGCGATCGCGGCCCAGCTGCGGCCCTGGTCGTACTGCTGTTGGATCTCCCGCCCGAGCGTCAACTGTCTGCGCGGACTGAGGGGTTTCCTACGGCGAGCCATGATCGGTGCCCGAATCGGTGAAGTCCGGTTCGTCGATCTCGACTCGTAGACCGCAGTGCACGCATTCTTCGCTGAATCCGTTCATCGCGATCCGGAACGTGTGCTGACACTGCGGTGTGACAGCATCCTCGCGCTGGCAATCGCTGTCGCCGATCACGCACCCTGCCTCGTCGCAGAGTCCGCACAGTGACCGTGTGCCGAGGGTTCCCACGGTGATGTCGAAACAGCCTCTGCACCCGCAATACTGGTAGCCGCTGCTCATGCCGGCACCTCCAGGGTGTCGGTGAACACCGTGGGCCAGCGGGTGCCGATCGCGGTCACGATCTGTTCGTCGGCGACATCGATGTCACCCACGATCACCCCAACCTCCGCCAGATCCGCCAGAGCGGTTCCGATCACAGCGTAGAGCTGTGATCGATCGATGACATGCACATCGGCGAGCACGGTCATCACCGCCTCCCGCGTGTGGCGGGCTGAGGGCAGTGGTCGTGCTGGGCTTGGAGTGCTCCGAGGTCCCATTGCAAGCACTGCACCTGATCGAGCAGTTCCCGGTTCTGGGATTCGAGGTCGTCACGCTCCTTGATCAGCTGGGCGTGCTCGCTGGTGATGGCATGGTTCCACTCCACCGGCAAACACCCGCCGCGCCGCAACCACCGGTCCAGATCCTCGATCAGGCTGGCAAGGCGGAACAGCAGCGACGACTGCCGATCGAGTACAGCTTCGGTGTCCTGGTCGTAGTACTCCCAGTGCTGAAGCTCGTCGTACTCGGTGATCAGTTCCCGGATCATCCGCAACGTCGCGGTCGGGTCCATCACGCCACCTCCGTCTCGACCTCGGGTTCGGGTTCGGCGGGCACGGCGTCGTGAGAGCGCTGGTCCTCATACTCGTGCATCCACCAGTCCGGGCCGGTACCCACTCGCCAGATACGGCCGTGGCAGATCCGGCAGAACACGAACTCCTCCGGCTCGAACCCCGCGGCACCCGCGTCAGTGGGGGTGTCGGGGTTCTCGACATCGTTGTCGATGCCGAAGTACTGGTTGATCACCCGGGTCAGGTTGTCCCGCAGGGTGCGGGCCTCGCTGATGGGAAGATTCGCGTTCACGCCGTCGTAGAACGTGACGCGCCAGCGGATCTCGATGTCACCGCGCACATCTCCGGTCGGGAGCAGTGTCACGGTGGCCTCGGGCATGTCGTGCCAGTGGGTTTCGACGTAGCCACGCCCGCCCCGACCGGTCTCGTCGTGGTCTTCGACACGGGCATCGGTGCTCAGGTACGCCATGATCAGAATCCTTTCTGGGTGTGGTGGTGGTAGGCGTCGTCCAGGGCACCGTCGAACAGGTCGTGAACCGCCAGGGCCTGGTCCAGGCTCATCGCGGTCATCAACTCGCAGCCGCAGCCGAACACGATCCCGAACATCACCTGATCGAGGGCTTCGTCATACGAGGTGTAGAACCTCGCCGACATGCCCCCCTCGGGCAGATGCGTGTTCTCAGGGTGGGCGTCGTTGTTGTGGCCGAATCGGTTCGACATGATCACGCCACCTCGTCCGGGGTGTGGTCGGTCCACGGGTCATCACTGCCCCGATGTCCACCGTTCTTCACCCCACTACCGGTGGTGCGCTGACCACCGCCGCCGTTCCCACCACCGCTGGTGCGGGTGCGGGTCGATCGTTTGATCGGCTTGGCGACGGCGTATTTGAGTGACACGCCCACCTCGTCGGCGACCAGTTCCACGACGGTGCGTTTGTTGCCCTCGCGGTCGTCGTAGCTGCGCTGCTGGAGCTTGCCGCACACGATCACTCGTGCGCCCTTGGTGAGGGATTCGGCGATGTTCTCCGCGGCATCGCGCCACATCTGACAGCGCATGAACAACGCCGCCCCGTCGGTCCACTGATTGGTGCTGCGATCGAACACACGCGGGGTCGCCGCGACGGTGAAGTTCACCACCGCGTGCCCGCCCGAGGTCTCGCGCAACTCCGGGTCGGAGGTCAGGTTGCCGACAATGGTGAGAGTGGTCTCTCCGGACATGTCATGTCTCCTAAACATGCTGTGCTAACAGGGTTTTCGAAACCAAGGTTTCGACGGTGACGCGGTCCGCGACCGTGTATGTGCTGCGGATCGGTCACCGGGTGTCAGGTGTCGTAGCGGTATCTCCTTTCTGGTTGTGGTGGTTGAAAACTCAGGGGCCACAACGGCATTCGTCACGCTTCGGCCTCCATCTGGGCCTGACCGGCGTCACCGTGGCCGGGGTCGATTTCGGCCTCGGCGGCCCGCTCGTTGGTCTGCTGCGCGGTCTGCTGGGTGTGCTGGTCGGCTTGCTGCTGTTCGGTCGCCGAGTGCTGGCCGTTGGTCGATGCCTGCGCCGTGGTGTTGGCGGCGGCCTGGGCTTCGAGCGTCGCCACCTGCGCCTGGAGCGCGGTGTTCTCGGCGGTGAGCCGTTGGACTTGTTTGGTGAGTGCGGCGTTGGCCTTCTTCAAGGCGGCCACACTCCTGGCACCGTCAGCGGGCGCGGCGTACTCGGTGGCGACCAAGCGCGTCGCCTGTTGTTCCTGACGGTCGATCGTGGCGGCTTCCGAGCGGGCAGCGGCCTGACGGGCGGTCGCCTGCTCCCGTTTGGTCATCGGCGTGAACACCCCGTGTTCGAAGCGGACACGTGGGTCGGCCTCGATCTGGTCGAGGGCTTGAACGATCTGCCCGCGTTCCTCGGGACTCAACGCGTGCACGGTGTGGACGGAGTGCTCGATATCGGCGCGCATCCCATCCAGGAACGCCCTGCGGCGCGATTCCTCGTCGATGCTGAAATCCCCCGCCGCGATGCCGTGGGCCAGCACCGAGGCTTCCCGCTGGTAGTCGGCGACGCGTGCGGTGTACCAGGTTTGGGCGTTCGTGCGGTCGTACTGGTCGAACCGCACCCGCTCTTCCAGGTCGCGCTGGAACTGCCGGTACTGCTCACGAGTCATCTTCGGCAACCGCTGCCTCGTGCGCGCGTACTGGTAAGCCAGGTGCACGAGCATCTGCATCAACTGCTGATAGCTGCGGCTCGTCTCATCAACCTCATTGCCGGGCATAGCAATTCACTCCCTCAAGAT
>NZ_JASCXP010000133.1:0-16645 GCF_030010695.1 Nocardia sp. CC201C | reverse complement strand
CGCCACCAGGCAATCCGACGGGCGACGGCTCACCGCGCTGGCGACGCCGATCGCACTGACCCAACTGGCCCAGGTGGCGGTGTCCACCACCAATATCGCGCTCATGGGCACGCTCGGGGTGCGGCAGGTGGCGGCGGGCGGACTGGCGCTGGTGCTGTTCAACCAGATCCGCACCATGTGCGTCGGGCTGATCACCGGCACCGGCAATCAGGTCGCCATCGCGGTGAGTCGCGCCGACAAGCGCGGCGTGAGCGCGGAGCGCGAGGTGCGCGAGGTGGTGCGGTCGAGCTTCCTCATCGCCACCCTGGCCGGCATCCTCGGCGGCGCGCTGCTGATCGGGCTCGGCTGGAGCCTGCAATGGCTGGGCCAGGACGCCTCGGTGCTGGCGGCGGCGCGGCCCATGATGGTGGCGCTGGCCCCGGGCCTGCTGCCCTGCCTGTGGTTCCAGGTGCTGCGGCAGTACACCGTCGGTATGCAGCGGCCCCAGGCGCTGCTGCTGGTGACGCTCGGCTCGGTGGCGCTCAATCTCGTGCTGGCCCTGGGCCTCATGTACGGGTGGCTCGGCCTGCCCGCGCTCGGGCTGACCGGGATCGGCGTGGCCACCTCCCTGGTCTTCCTCATCACCTTCGGCGTGTTCTGGGCCATGGTGCGCCGCGACCCGAAACTCGGCCCGACGCTGCCGATTCAGATGTGGCCCGTGCGCATGCGGACGGTGCGCGACGAGTTGAAGCTGGGCACGCCCATCGCGCTCACCTACGGCTCCGAGGCGGGCATGTTCTCGGTGCTGGCCCTGGTCATGGGCACGCTGGGGGCGGCCGCGCTGGCCGCGCACAATGTCGTCTACCAGATCGTCTACATCGTCTTCCAGGTCGCCATCGGCCTCTCGCACGGCTCGTCCATCCTGGTGAGCACGGCGGTGGCGCGCGACGAGTACCCGCACGCGCGCTCGGTGGCGTGGTTGGCGCTGCGCTACGCGGCCATTGTCGCCGCGATCACCGGCACGGCGTACGTCCTCGCCCCGGACTGGGTGCTGAAACCGTTCCTCGGCGACGCCAACGGGGATACCGTCGCGCTGGCGCACACCCTGCTGTTGATCGCCATCGTGCTCCAGTTCTTCGACGCGGCCCAGAACATCGGCGTGGGGCTGCTGCGCGGCCTGAAGGACACCAAGGCGGGGTTCCGACTGTCGCTGATCGGCTACTGGGCTGTGGGATTGCCCACGGCGCTGCTGCTCGCCTACCCGCTGCACCTGGAGGCGGCGGGCGTCTGGTGGGGTCTGGCCGCCGGACTCGCCACCACCGCTGTGCTGATGCTGCGCCGCTACTTCGCGCTGCTGGACGCGCGTGAGCAGGAGCATCCCCGGGTGCTGGCCAATAGCCTCGGTGGTTGAAGCCGACACGTAAATCTCACCTTTCCGCAAGCATGCCGTCACTGGGCACGGGCAGGCTGGAAGAAACGGCTTCGCTATCCTGGCCGACGGAATCGGCAAGCAAGGGCGAAGACGAAACCGCCGGGGAGGATGTCCGTGTACATCACCAGAGTCGCCGAGTACCCGAGACCCGATCACGTGCTGTTCCATTTCAGCGATACGCACCTGATCGCCGCCGACACCGCGCTCTACGGCGCGGTGGACGCCGAGCGACGCCTATCCCAACTGCTGGCGCAGGCCGAGGCCAGCGGCATCACCCCGACCGCCATCGTGTTCACCGGCGACCTCACCGACCACGGTGAGCCGGGGGCGTACACCAAACTGCGCAACCTGGTGGAGCCCTTCGCCGAGCGGGTCGGCGCGCCGCTGGTGTGGGTGGTCGGCAATCACGACGACCGCACCGCACTGCGCGAGAACCTGTTGGACGAGCCGGGTTCCGCCGCGCCGTACGACCGGGTGCACATGTTCGACGGGTTGCGCGTCGTGGTGCTGGACACCACGGTGCCCGGCCACCACTACGGCGAGATCACCCCGGCCCAGCTGGAATGGCTGCGCACGGTGCTCTCCGAACCCGCGCCGTTCGGGACCGTGCTGGCCATGCACCATCCGCCGGTACCGTGCGTGATCGACCTGGCCGTGACGGTGGAACTGCGCGATCAGCGCCGCCTCGCCGACGTGCTGGACGGCACCGACGTGCGCGCCATCCTGGCCGGGCACCTGCACTTCTCCACCAGCGCCACCTTCGCCGGGATTCCGGTGTCGGTGGCGTCGGCGACCTGCTACAGCCAGGACCTGGCGGTGGCCCACGGCGGCATCCGCGGGCGCGACGGCGCGCAGGCGTTCAACTACGTGCACATCTACCCGGACACCGTGGTGCACTCGGTGGTGCCGATCGGGTCGGGGCCGACGGTCGGGGAACCGGCCACCCCGGAGCAGGCGGCGCGCCAGCTCGCGGACGCGGGCATCGTCATCCCGCCGGCCGCCGGGATTCCGCACGTCGTGCAGCGACCGGCCACCACGCCCGAGAACGACGGCGAATCGGTCAGCTGAAATCGGTTCAGGCGGCGCCTGATTCGAACAGCGCTCCGCCCACCGTCGCCGGCTTCTCCCACGGAGCGGGCTCCGGGTAGTAGGTCTCCAGGAATTCCGAGACCGCCCGCACCCGCTCCGCCTCCGGCACCTCCGGGAAGCTGCCGTCGTTGAGGCAGAAGAAGTCCACATTGCGCCGGGCGGCCAGCCCGTCCAGCAGCGCGAGCCCGGTGTAGAGGGTGGTGTCGACATAGCGCACCTCGGCCCGCTCCTGCGGCACCGCCCGGCCGGTGAACAGCGCGTAGTAGTGGTAGAGCGAATTGGTCACCGAGATATCGGTGGCGGCCCGGAACCGGCTGGTGCGGGTGCGGGCGAAATCCGCCGCGAACTCCCGCTCCATCTCGTGGAGCACGCTGCGCCGCAAGGGAACCGGCGTGTGCTCCAGATGCCGGGTGATGACATGGCCGAACCGCTGGCGCAGCAGTGCCCGGTTCACCCGCGCGGCGTTCTCGAACCCGCTGCGGCGCTCGTTGTTCGAGCCCGGCCCGATCCGGGTGTCCGCCTCGATGAAGCGGCTCACCCCGGCCGGGGTGAAGAACATGGACGGGCGCACCGGGCGAGCGAAGAACATATCGTCGTTGGAATACAGGAAGTGCTCGCTCAGACCCTCGATGTGCTGCAACTGGCATTCCACCGCATGGGAATTGAAGATCGGCAGCCCGCTGCGGTCCGAGAAGTGGTCCACGGCACGGACAATGGTGACCTTCGGGTCCTCGGCGAGCCACTCCGGCACGGCGGAGTCGGTGGCGATGAAGATGCGCCGGATCCACGGCGCGTTCTTGTGCACCGCGCGCAGCGCGTAACGCAACTCGTCGATCTGGCGGATGCGCGCATCGGCCTCGTCACCCTCACCGACCACGACCTGAGCCATCATGCCCGCGCGCCGCGCCCGGAACTCCGGATCGGAACCGTCCACCCAGGAGAACACGATGTCGATGTCGAAACCCACGTCCGTGGCGTTGGGCGCGAACATGCCGGCGAGCGTCGGCCAGCTCAGCTCGTAGAGCAGCACCGTGGAATGCTCCACGTCGGCCAGGTCGAAGACGGTGCGGGTCAAGGCGTTCGGCCGCGGGCACTCCACGGTATCGCCGTGGTACTCCCACAGTTCGAGTTCCACATGATGCGCCGGATCCAGGTCACGGCCCAGCCGGAACACATTGCGCTGCCGCTCATTGCACGAGAAGCCAGCCACCATCGCCGCACCCAGCACCCGGCGCAGCGCCGCTCGGTGCACGGCGTCCACCGCCAGCACCAGGCGGTGATCGCAGTCCCGCACCAGCAGGAAGGGCAGCTCCGCCGCCATCAGCTCCGCCCGCAGATATCGCAGATCATCCACCACCGCCGTCGACACCGCCAGATTCGCGGCGGTCGACCGCGCCACCATCTCCACCGTCTCCGGCTGCCCCGCACCCATATCCACCATCACCGTTCTCCGCTCTGTCGCGCTTATCACCTCACGTCTGGACACATGCGGCCGACGCGACCCGCCCGTGGTCGGGGCGGGTCGCGAAATCCGCTGGGCGCATTCAGAAGAACGGAGCGGTGAGTATGGTGCGCGGATACAGCCGCTGCCGATGCGGGTGGAATCCCATGTCGCACTCACCTCACTCACTCATGCGACGCGCCCGACGCGCGCCTGTTGGATGCTGCTGCGTTCGTCGACGCCGGATGCGGCGGACGATCTTCACCGGGCGGTCATCGGCCGGTTACTCGCGCGACCTCGATTGGACGAGGAACTGTTACGAATGATGAACCTCCGAAGTCGGTTCGTCAATCGAATCGGTGCCGAGGTCCGGAAGGGTTTTCACATCCGTAACCGGCGGCAGGTGAGCAGTTCGTGATCATCGGAGCCCAGCCGGTCGGCGTCACAACGCCTTACACTGCAAGTAGCGCAGTCCAGCCCGCTGCGTCGACACGATCGTGAGGTGACGAAGATGGTTACGCGTGCCCAGCAGCGTCAGGAGCCCTCGACAGACCATCCGCGGTTGGACGCACTGCCGGAGTGGCCGGTCGACACCATCGCGGTGCTCGTGACCACCGACGGCGGCCCGCACGCCATCCCGGTCTCGTGGCCGGTCCGCGCGGGCGACCACCGCATTCTGCTGAGCCTGAAATTCGATCGCGGCTCACTGGCCCGGCTGCGGGAGCGCCCCGAGGTGGCACTGCTCATCCTCGGCGGCGGCGATGTGGCACTGTGCGCGCGCGGCAACGCGCGGGTGGTCGCCGATCCCATGCCCACCGCACGCGACTATGTGGCGGTGGCCATCGAGGTGGAGGCCATCGACGACCACCGGCAGTCGGCGTTCACGGTCGCGGCCGGTATCCAGCGCACCGTGCTCGACCCCGGCGAGCTGCGCTATCTGGAAGAACGCGTGGCGGCGCTGCGCGAACTCGCCGCGGGACTCGACTGACCGCGCGCGGCGACGGGGCTGATCACCGGCGGTCCGAGCCGCCATTCCAGAAATGAACTGGCACAACAGGTCACCATTTCGACCATAATCGGGTGGGGATGCGGTACGAAGGGCACCGCGGGGAAGGAGATCATGAGCGTCAGCCTGGCCAAGGGCGGAAATGTTTCGCTGTCCAAGCAGGCCCCCAATCTGACCAAGGTGCAGGTCGGCCTCGGCTGGGACGTGCGCACCACCACCGGTGCGGACTACGACCTGGACGCGAGCGCGCTGGCCTGCGGATCGAATATGCGGGTGCTGTCGGACGCGCATTTCATCTTCTACAACAACCTGCGCTCGCCGGAGGGGACCATCGAGCACACCGGTGACAATCTCACCGGTGAGGGCGACGGCGACGACGAGGTGATCAATGTCGACCTGGCCGCGATGCCGCCGACGATCACCAACGTCTTCTTCCCGGTGTCCATTCACGACGCCGAGGCGCGGCGGCAGTCCTTCGGGCAGATCCGCAATGCCTACATCCGGGTGGTGGACGCGGCGACCGGTTCGGAGCTGGCCCGCTTCGACCTGACCGAGGACGCCTCCACCGAGACCGCCATGGTGTTCGGTGAGCTGTACCGGCACGGAGCGGAGTGGAAGTTCCGGGCCATTGGCCAGGGGTACGCGTCCGGCCTCGCGGGCATCGCCCGCGACTACGGCGTGAACGTGTGATGCTGGTCGCCTTCTCGGTGACACCGCTCGGGGTCGGCGCGGACGTGGGACGCGCCGTCGCCGAGGCGGTTCGGGTGGTGCGCGCCAGCGGCCTGCCCAATGAGACCAATGCCATGTTCACCACCGTCGAGGGGGAATGGGACGAGGTGATGGCGGTGGTCAAGCAGGCCACCGATGCCGTGCTGGCGGTCGCGCCGCGGTGCAGCCTGGTGGTCAAGGCCGATGTGCGGCCGGGGGTGACGGGGGCCATGACGGCGAAGGTCGACACGGTGGAGCGCTACCTCGCCGAGGAGTGACCGGCGTGGGGTGCGGGAGGTATCCGGTCAGCGGCCGACCTCGGTGCCGATGCGCCGGGCCGGTCGTCAGGACGCGGTGCGCTCGGTGAGGCCGGTCAGGACGATCGAGTACTCCCGGCTGGCGGCGTCGTAGCGGACGGCGTAGCCGGTGGCGTAGTGGCCCGATTTCCGCACCGCCTCAGGCTGTTTCAGCTCTGCCGCGAAATCGGGTTCGGTCAGCAGCCAGTCCCGGGTGACCATGGGTTCGGCGAACAGGTACTCGCCGTCCCAGGTGCCCGCGAGCACGGCCTGGGTGAACTCGTAGGTCTGCGGGTGGAACGGCGTCGCCGAATCCACCCAGCGCAGGCCCGCGCCGGGTACGGTCTCGGTGGCCGGGTCACCCGCCGGAACATAGTCGCGCGGCAGGTATTCGGCCGCCGGGAAGCGGGCCGCCTTGGTGGCGAACTCCGCGTCCGCGGGGTCGATCGCCGCCACGGCCGCCGGCTCACGCAGATAGAACCGCACGTCGAAATGCGCTTCGTCGAAGATGCCGACCGGCGGATGGCCGTGCGCCAACCAGTCGACGGCGATGTGGTCGTAGGCGGCCGCCCGGGCCTGCGAAGGCAGTTCGTACACTTCGGCTTTCGGGAAGGGCGCGCGGCCCGCCAGCGCGTCACCGTACGCGTCGTGGTCCGGCAGGCCGTCCAATGCCGCTGCGGTGAAACGCAATCCGAGCTCGATCGGATCGCCGTCGGATCCGACGACCACATAGGTCCGCGCCGTGCCGTCGCCGAGAGAGCGCTCCGGACCGTAGAAGGTGCCGCCCGTGGCGTCGCCGTCCCCGGAGCACCCCGCGAGCCCCAGAATTCCCAGCAGTACGACAGCCATGGCGAATCGTCGCGAACGCATGGCGTTCAGGGTACGGAGAGCGGGTGCTCGGCCACAGCCCCGGCGATCCCCTATTTCCTGCCCCCTATCAGGGCGAATGGTACAAACCTCGCAGTGGCGAGCGGGTCAGCGGCGGCCGACCTCGGCCGCGATCCGGTCCGCGATCACCTGTGCCGCACGGGCATTGCCGACCGAACAGGTACTGGCCTCGATCACGGTATTGCCCGTGGCGCGCGCGAGGTTGTCGCAGATCCAGTCGTCGCCCTGCTCGGTGGTGGTCCAGCCGACCGCGACCTGCCCCGCGGGCACGGAGCGCGTGGTGTCGGCGACTCGCCAGGTCAGCGAATCCTGCCCGGAGGCCGAGACGGTGACATCTCGATCCCGACAGTCGGCGATGACCGCGCGGTACCGGTCGACGAGCGCCTCCGCGCCGAGGAAGTTCCGGAACGTCACCACGGTCTGATAGACGAAATGCGTGTACCGGTCCCCCGGCTGCCGGAACACCCTGGTGCGCAAGGCCGTCCAGTCACCGCCGTACACGCTGTCGTGCCCGGTGTACACCAGTGCCGCGCACCGCGCGGGGCTGATGGTCTCACTGGGCGTAGCGGTACTCGCCGCCTCGTACGACTGCGTCAGCCCGCTGGTGTCCACGATCGACTCGATCTCCGAGATCGACAGCAGCACCTCCCCCACCTGCTCCGCCCCCAGCCGCGGCAGGCTCGCCACCGCCGGATCGGGCTCGGCCCTACCCCCCACCACCTGTCCGCACCCGGTCACCAAGAACAGCACGGCCACCGCCGCCGCAATCCCACGGCCCCGCATGCCGCCTCCCTAGAACCGACATCCCGAACCCTCGGAATTGCCCGCTACCGTTCCCACGAAACCTACCGCGCCACCCCGTCCACCGGAACCGGCGAATGCTCACCGCGGCACCCGAGCCGCGGTGGTCCGCACCGGCGTCGATCATGCCGATGCGACTCGGTGACGTCGGCGGTGGCCGGGGCGGGTCAGGCTCGGGGCCAGAAGCGGAGCCAGTCGTCCGCGGTGAGCGGGGAGCGCGTGCCGCGTGCCGCTTCGGCGCGGTCCTCGGCGGTGCGGATGGCGGTGGCGAAGGTGAGGGTGGCCTTGCGGAGGCGTTCCTCGGCGCTGTCGCCCCGGTCGAGGGTGACGGTGCGGAGGTCGTCGGGGACGAGGTGGTCCGGCAGGCCCGCTGTGCGGCTGCGGGAGAGCACCTTCTCGGCCAGGGCCAGCGCGGGCTGGGCCATGGCTATGCCGTCCAGGCAGGAGCGGCGGGACTTCTCGGTGGATTTGCGTTCCTCCCAGGCGCGTTCCTGGGCGGCGATCTTCTGCTCGACGGTGGCGTCGGGGCCGATCGAGTCGTCGAGCAGATGCGGGCTGCGGTGGGTGAGCTTGTCCACCAGGGTGGCGGCCACGTCGGCCACGGTGAACTCGCCTGCGGCTTCGGCGATTCGGGAGTGGAAAAGGACCTGGAGCAGCAGATCGCCCAGTTCCTCCCGAATGGTCGGCGCGTCGGCCTGCTGAATCGCGTCGAGCAGTTCGTAGGTCTCCTCGAGCAGGTAGGGGCGCAGCGAGTCGTGGGTCTGGGTCACCTCCCAACCGCCGAAGTTCCACAGCCGGTCCATGACATCGACCGCCTCGGCCAGCGCTTCGGTCATGCGGGCGGTATCGGCCGCCTGTCCGGTGCCGGATACCGTGCGCCCGTTCGCATCCCCGCTCATCGGGCCGCGCTCACCTCGGTCTCCACGGTGAGATCGACCGCGCCCTGGGCCTTTCCGTCCAGGGCCAGCAGCAGATCGGCCACCCACTGGAGCAACTGCACATCGCGAATGCGGTGCGCGCCGACGCTGTCCTCCACGCGCGGCAGCGGCAGCTGAACGATGCCGGTGGCGGCGCGGTAGCTGGCATTGGGGTAGATGCGCTTGAGCCGCAGCTGTTTCGAGTCCGGCAGTTGCAGCGGCGCGATCTTCAACGTGGTGCCCGTGACGCCGATCTCGGTGACGCCGTACTCGCGGGCCAGCAGCTTCAGCTTGGCCACCGAGACCAGGCGGCCCACCTCCACCGGCAGCGGGCCGTAGCGGTCCACCAGTTCCTCTACCACCGCCGCGATGGCCGAATCATCCTGTGCGGCGGCGAGTTTGCGGTACGCCTCCAGGCGCAGGCGGTCCGAGCCGATGTAGTCGGGCGGGATGTGCGCGTCCACCGGCAGGTCGATGCGCACCTCCTTGACCTCCTCGTCCACGGTGATGGGCCTGCCGTCGGCGGCGGCGCGGTACGCCTCCACCGCCTCGCCCACCAACCGCACGTACAGGTCGAAGCCGACCCCGGCCACATGTCCGGACTGCTCCGCGCCGAGCACATTGCCCGCACCGCGAATCTCCAGATCCTTCATGGCGACCGCCATGCCCGCCCCCAGATCCGAATTCTGCGAGATGGTGGCCAGCCGGTCGTAGGCGGTCTCGGTGAGCGGCTTCTCCGGCGGATACAGGAAGTAGGCGTAGCCGCGCTCGCGGCTGCGTCCCACCCGGCCGCGCAGCTGGTGCAGCTGCGACAGGCCGAGGGTGTCGGCACGCTCCACGATCAGGGTGTTGGCATTGGAGATGTCCAACCCGGTCTCGATGATGGTGGTGGACACCAGCACGTCGTACTCGCGCTCCCAGAAGCCCTGCACGGTCTTCTCCAGCACGTCCTCGTTCATCTGGCCGTGCGCCACCACCACCCGCGCCTCGGGCACCAGATCGCGAATCCGCTTGGCCGCCTTGTCGATCGAGGACACCCGGTTGTGCACATAGAACACCTGGCCGTCGCGTAGCAGCTCGCGGCGAATGGCAGCGGCCACCTGCTTGTCGTTGTACGCGCCGACATAGGTGAGAATCGGATGCCGTTCCTCGGGCGGGGTGAGGATGGTGGACATCTCGCGAATTCCGGCCAGCGACATCTCCAGGGTGCGCGGAATCGGCGTGGCCGACATGGTGAGTACGTCCACGTGTGTGCGCAGCGCCTTGATGTGCTCCTTGTGCTCGACGCCGAACCGCTGTTCCTCGTCGATGATGACCAGGCCCAGATCCTTCCACCGGACGCCGGTCTGGAGCAGCCGGTGGGTGCCGACGACGATGTCCACGTCACCGGCGGCCATCCCCTCCAGGATCTCGCGCGATTCGGCGGCGTCGGTGAAGCGCGAGAGGCCCTTCACCGTCACCGGGAAGCCCGCGGTGCGCTCGACGAAGGTCTGCAGATGCTGCTGCGCCAGCAGTGTGGTGGGCACCAGCACCGCCACCTGCTTGCCGTCCTGCACTGCCTTGAAGGCGGCGCGCACCGCGATCTCGGTCTTGCCGTAGCCGACGTCGCCGCAGACCACGCGGTCCATCGGCACCGACTTCTCCATATCCGCCTTCACCTCGGCGATGGCGGTGAGCTGGTCGGCGGTCTCGGTGAAGGCGAAGGCGTCCTCCATCTCCTGCTGCCACGGCGTGTCCGGGCCGAAGGCGTGGCCGGGCGCGGCCTGGCGCGCCGCGTACAGCTGCACCAGCTCGGTGGCGATCTCGCGCACCGCCTTGCGCGCCTTGCGTTTGGTGTTCGCCCAGTCGGAGCCGCCGAGTTTGGACAGCGACGGCATCTCGCCGCCGACGTAGCGGGAGAGCTGGTCGAGGGCGTCCATGGGGACGAACAGCCGGTCGCCGGGCTGGCCGCGCTTGGACGGCGCGTACTCGATCACCAGGTATTCGCGGCGGGCACCGCCGACGGTGCGTTCGATCATCTCCACGAAGCGGCCGATGCCGTGCTGATCGTGCACGACCATGTCCCCGGCCCGCAGCGCCAGCGGGTCGACCTGATTGCGGCGGCGGGCGGCGAGCTTCTTGCCCTCCTGCGGGGCGGTGACGCGATTGCCGGTGAGATCGGATTCCGCGACCACCACCAGCTTGGCGTCGTCGAACACGATGCCGTCGTGCAGCGAACCACACAGCACGCCGACCAGACCGTCGACCGGCCGCGCCCCCGGCTCCAACGCCGTGGCGGGCACCTCGGCGTCGCGCAGCCGCTCCAGCACGCGCTGCGCCGTACCGTGTCCCGCGACCACGATGACCGCGCGCCCGCCGGTGGTGACGTGGGCGCGCAGCGACGCGAAGATGGTGGCGACCAGTTCCTCGGATCCGCGGGCGGCGGGGGCGGACAGCACCGGCAGCGCGATCTCGTTCGGATCGTCGGCGGCCAGCGGGCTCAACGTCCACCAGGCCAGGCCCCGCCGCTCGGCGTCGGCGTGCACCTCGTCCAGGCCGCGGTAGGCGGAGGCGGCGAGGTCGAGTCCGTGCGCGCCCAGCGGCGCGGCCCCGCCGAAGGAGGCGGCCGTCCACGACGCCTCCAGGAACTCCTGGCCGGTGCGCACCAGATCGGCCGCGCGGGTGCGGATCTTCTCTGGATCGCAGAGCAGCACCTGGGTGTGCGCCGGCAGGGCATCGGTGAGCAGCCGCAGTTCGCCCGGTTGCAGTACCGGCAGCAGCGCCTCCATCCCCTCCACGGGGATGCCCTGTGCTAGCTTGTCCAACATCTCCACCAGGGCGGCGTCGGCCGGGTTCTCGCTGGCGACCTGGGCGGCGCGCTCACGAAGGTCGTTGGTGAGCAACAGTTCCCGGCAGGGCTGGGCGATCACCACCTCGGTGGGTATATCGGGCAGCGAGCGCTGGTCGGCGACCGAGAAGGCGCGCAGCTCGCTCACCTCGTCGCCCCAGAACTCCACGCGCACAGGGTGATCGGCGGTGGGCGGGAAGAGGTCGAGAATGCCGCCGCGCACCGCGAACTCGCCGCGCTTGCCCACCATGTCGACCCGCTCGTAGGCGAATTCCACCAGCCGCGTGAGCAATTCGTCGAAGTCGTGCTGCGCGCCCAGGCGCAGGACGATGGGCTCGATATCGCCGAGCCCGCGCGCCATGGGCTGCATGAGCGAGCGCACGGTGGTCACCACCGCGCGCAGCGGTTCGCCGTAGAGCGTCTCGTCGGGGTGCGCGAGCCGGCGCAGCACCTGGAGCCGCCGCCCCACGGTGTCGGCGCTCGGGGACAGCCGCTCGTGCGGCAGCGTCTCCCACGACGGGAACTGCGCCACGGCGTCGCCCAGGATCTCCGCGAGCTCCACGGTGAGGTCGTCGGCCTCCCGCCCGGTGGCCGTCACCACCACCAGCGGCCGCTGCTCGGCAATGGTCGCCGCCACAAAGGGCCGCACCGCCGACGGCGCGACCAGCCTGGCCGACTCCCGCCCGATCAGCCCCGCGACCTGCCGCAACGCGGTATCAGCTGCGGCCGCCGTGGCCAATCCAGCCAGGGGTGGTCGGTTCGAGGGCATGGGCAGACTCCTGGGCGCGGATCAGCGATTCGGACGGCCAACCGAGTCTAGTAGTTCACGCCGACACCGCACCCCGCCGCCCCACGCGGCGAAATTACAGCACGTAGCGGCGCAGGCGGCGGGCGGCGAACTCGCGGAAGTAGGCCACCTTCTCCTCCGGGACGATGGAGGGGAGCAGGAAGTACCAGGCGCGTTCCATGCGGTTCGCCATCTGGTCGATGGAATCGGTGCTGACGGCGACGATGTGCACGCCGGTGGTCATCTCCTGCAGCAGCAGGCCGATGGTCTCGGGGTCGAGGTCCGGCTTCAGGTCGCCCTGGGCGATGGCGCGTTCGGCGAGCAAACGGTGGGTCTCACCCCAGGTCTTGGCGATGTTGTCGCCGTTCGCGCCGCGGTAGTCGCCGATCTGGTGGGTCAGTTTGAGCATGGCGCCGACCATCGGATCGTTCATGGTCAGGTCCGCGACCACGTAGGTGATCCCGATGCACGCCTCCAGGGCGGGCACGCGCGGATCGAAGAAGCCCTGGCAGGCGCTGACCAGTCGCTCATTGCCCTGGTCGACCACCGCGCGCGCCAGTTCTTCCTTCGAGCCGAAGTGAAAGTACAAGGCGCCCTTGGTCACATTCGACTGCGCGATGATCTCCGACAGGCTCGCGTTCGCGTAGCCCAGTCGCAGAAAGACATCGGCAGCACCCGCGAGCACGGAATCGCGAGTGATCTCCGCACGCGCTTGCCTAGCCATCAGATCCGCCTGTCATCAAACCAGCCATCCTGAAGTAGACCGACATCCCGAAGTAGACCGACATCACAGCTCGAACAGCACTCGAAGGATGGGTGAACCGTACCACCCGACTGCGCGCCGCCAGCCGATTCGAGCATTCGGCCCGTCCTCCTTCGCAATTCGCTGGTTAACTGTCCAGTTCCGCCCCCGCATAACCGACATTTCACGTGACCGTGTTCATACCCCTTTGCGGGCGGGCCATTCCGACGCCAGCTTGGGGTCCGCTTCCAAATGCGTGAGACCGTTCCAGCACAGATTCACCAGGTGCGCGGCGACCACTTCCTTGGAGGGCTGCCGTTCGTCCAGCCACCAGGTGGCCGCGGTCGCCACCATGCCGACCAGCGCCTGCGCGTACAGGGTCGCGAGGCTCGTATCGAAACCTCGCTTTTCGAAATCCCCGGCGAGTATGTGCGCCACCTGATTCACCGCCTCGTTGAGCAGGCTGGAGTAGGTGCCCTCGGCGGCGGAGGCGGGCTGGTCGCGCATGAGGATGCGGAACCCGTCGGTGCGCTCCTCCATATAGGTGAGCAACGCCAGCGCCACCTGTTCCAGCCGCACCCGCGACCGGTTCTGGGTGAGGGAGGCGGTGATCATGTCGAGCAAGGTGGACATCTCGCGGTCCACCACCACCGCGTACAACCCTTCCTTACCCCCGAAATGCTCGTACACCACGGGTTTCGAGACCTGGGCCCGCTGCGCGATCTCCTCTATCGACGTCGCGTCGTAGCCCCGCTCGGCGAACAGCGCCCGCCCGATCTCGATCAGCTGCTGCCGTCGCTGGGTCCCGGTCATGCGCGGGCGCGACACGCGGTTCCCCTCACCCGAACCCACCGCTTCGCCTCCCTGCGATCCAACCGACTGTCCTACAACTGTTTCAGATCGTGCCGCCTCGGCGCTCATCCACCCGTGCGATTCGCTCCTTCGCGTTCGTGAAACGCAACAACTGATCTAGCATGGTTCCGGGTAACTCACCGGGAACGACCAAAACTCGGCCACGTCGTCCACCGCCGGTCCACGGCGAGGGTCGCGGAGCACCCTACGACCGGCGAACGACGCGGGGCGGCGGGGGAGAGTGGCGGGTGGCCGCGTCTTCATGCGAGGATCGTTCCCGCATGCCATGACGCACGGGCGTACCAAACGGTCCGCCGGTGTGCAATCCGCCGTAGTGTAATGGCAGCACAACTGATTTTGGTTCAGTTTGTCCAGGTTCGAGTCCTGGCGGCGGAGCAAGTCTTGCCAACGGGAAGGCCATGTGCCCACCACGACAGCCCCACTAACGATGACAGGCAGCCGAGGGAGATCCATGCCACAGCAGACCGCCGTCGTCGTTCTCGCCGCCGGAGCCGGAACCCGAATGCGGTCCAAGACCCCCAAGGTATTGCACCCACTGGGCGGCCGAAGCATGCTCGCGCACGCGCTGCATGCGGCGAACGAGATCGACCCCGCGCATCTCATCACCGTGGTCGGGCACGACCGCGAACAAGTGGGAGCGGCCGTCGGGCGGGTGAGCGCGGAACTCGGACGTGAGGTCACCCTCGCCGTGCAGGAGGAGCAGCGCGGCACCGGGCACGCGGTGCAGTGCGCGCTCACCGCCCTGCCCGCCGACTTCTCCGGCGACCTGCTGGTCACCTACGCCGATGTGCCGCTGCTGGACGGACACACCCTCAACGCCCTGCTCGACGAGCACCGCAGCTACGCCGACAGCTCCGCCGTCACCGTGCTCACCTTCGAGCCCGACGACCCGAACGGCTACGGCCGCATCGTGCGCGACGCCGACGGCCGGGTGCTCGAGATCGTGGAGCACGCCGACGCCACCCCCGAACAGGCCGCCATCACCGAGGTCAACTCGGGCGTCTACGTGTTCGACGCCGCGGTGCTGCGGGTCATGATCGGCCGCATCGACACCGCCAACGCCCGGCACGAGCTGTATCTCACCGATGTGCTGAAGCTGGCCCGCGAGGCCGGGCACGCGGTGCACGGGGCGCGGCTGCTGGACTGGGCCAAGGTCACCGGCGTCAACGACCGGGTGCAGCTGGCCGAGGCCGGGCGCACGCTCAACCGCTACATCGTGGAGCGGCACATGCGCTCCGGGGTCACCGTCATCGACCCGGCCACCACCTGGATCGACGCCGGTGTGCGCATCGGCCGCGACGCCGTGATCCGGCCGGGCGTACAGCTGTTGGGCGACACCGTGATCGGCGAGGACGCCGAGATCGGGCCGGACAGCACCCTCACCGATGTGGTGGTCGGCGACGGCGCGCGGGTGGTGCGCACCCACGGCGACGGCGCGACCATCGGGGCGGGCGCGACTATCGGACCCTTCACCTATCTGCGGCCGGGCACCGTGGTCGGGGTCTCCGGCAAGCTCGGAGCGTTCGTCGAAACCAAGAACGCCACCATCGGCGCGCATTCCAAGGTTCCGCACCTGACCTACGTCGGAGATGCGACGATAGGCGAGCACAGCAACATCGGCGCGTCCAGCGTCTTCGTCAACTACGACGGGGTGAAGAAGCACCACACGGTGGTCGGATCCCATGTGCGCACGGGCAGCGACACCATGTTCGTGGCACCGGTGACGGTGGGTGACGGGGCGTATACCGCGGCGGGTACTGTGCTGCGTAGAAACGTCCCCCCGGGTGCGCTCGCCGTGTCCGGTGGTGCGCAGCGCAATATGGAGGGCTGGGTGCAGCGCAACCGGCCCGGCACGGAAGCCGCCCGCGCGGCCGAGGCCGCTCTCGCGGCCGCAGACACAACCAACGAGCAAAAGGATGGCGAACGTCAGTGACCGCGTTCTCTACCGACAACCAGAAGAACCTGATGCTGTTCTCGGGACGCGCTCATCCCGAGTTGGCGGAGGAGGTGGCCAAGGCACTCGATGTCCACGTCACCCCGCAGACCGCCCGGGACTTCGCCAATGGCGAGACCTTCGTCCGGTTCGAGGAATCGGTGCGCGGCTCCGACGCCTTCGTCATCCAGAGCTTCCCGGCTCCGCTGAACCAGTGGGTCATGGAGCACCTGATCATGCTGGACGCGCTCAAGCGCGGTTCGGCCAAGCGGATCACCTCGGTGCTGCCGTTCTACCCCTACGCCCGCCAGGACAAGAAGCACCGCGGCCGCGAGCCCATCTCCGCCCGCCTGATCGCGGACCTGCTCAAGACCGCGGGCGCGGACCGCATCATCACCGTCGACCTGCACACCGATCAGATACAGGGCTTCTTCGACGGCCCGGTCGATCACATGCACGCGCAGGTGCAGCTGGTCGAGCACATTCGCAACAACTACCCGCTGGAGAACGTCACCGTCGTCTCCCCCGACGCGGGCCGCGTGAAGGTGGCCGAGAAGTGGGCCAACGCGCTGGCCGACGCGCCGATGGCGTTCATCCACAAGACCCGCGACCCGCTGGTGCCCAATCAGGTGGTGGCCAACCGCGTGGTCGGTGAGGTCGAGGGCCGCACCTGCATCCTGATCGACGACATGATCGACACCGGCGGCACCATCGCCGGCGCGGTGAACGTGCTCAAGGAGGCGGGCGCGACCGATGTGGTCATCGCCGCCACCCACGGCATCCTCTCCAGCCCGGCCGCCGAGCGGCTGGCGAAGTGCGGGGCGAAGGAGGTCGTGGTCACCAATACGCTGCCGCTGACCGAGGAAAAGAAGTTCCCGACGCTGACCGTGCTGTCGATCGCGCCGCTGCTGGCGCAGACCATCCGC